>JBIKKZ010000137.1:0-5130 GCA_044360095.1 Vulcanococcus sp.
ACCCCTGGTGCTGGGCCACACGGTGGAGCAGCCCGACACCATCGCCACCGCCATCCGCATCGGCAACCCGGTGAACCGCGACAACGCCCTCAAGGTGCGGGCCGAAAGCAACGGCGACTTCATGGCCGTCACCGACGCGGAAATCATCGAGGCCTACAAGCTGCTGGGCAGCGGCGAGGGGGTGTTCTGCGAACCCGCCAGTGCGGCCTCCGTGGCGGGCCTGCTCAAGCGCCGTGAGGAGGTGCCCGCCGGCGCCACCGTGGTGTGCGTTCTCACCGGCAATGGCCTCAAGGACCCCACCACCGCCATCGAGCACAACGACTCCAAGTTCCACACGGGCCTAGAACCCGACACCCAAACCGTGGCGCGCGTGATGGGGTTCTAAGGCCCCAACCAACCCACCAACCGTCTGTCCAGGGGCAGTGGAAAACCCGGGCATCCCGGCGCGGAAAACCGGAGCCCGAAGACTCCCGCCTAGCCGATCCTGATTCCCCAACCGCGGGAATCAGGGGAAAACGGGCTTGAGCCCTCACACCCTGGGGGCCCCTCAACAGGCCTGTGGATCGCAAACACCAAGGGCCACAAAGGGTTTCTGGGCTTTTGCGGGATTTCCCCAGGCCCTACGACGGCTGTTTTGGTTTTAAGGATTGAAATTCAAATCCTTCTAATCACCGGTGTGGGGAATGCCGGGGAAACCGCTTGGCTGGCCCGTTGCGCTTCCAGCCGGCTTGTGGAAGCGTGGGGGGCCATTCCGCCAAGCCATGAAGCTGGTCTGCTCCCAGGCCGAACTCAATGCCAGCCTTCAGCTGGTGAGCCGGGCTGTGGCGAGCCGTCCCACCCATCCGGTGTTGGCCAACGTGCTGCTCACCGCCGATGCCGGCACCGGGCGCCTGAGCCTCACCGGCTTTGACCTGAGCCTGGGCATTCAGACCAGCCTGGCGGCCTCGGTGCAGACCAGCGGGGCCATCACCCTGCCGGCGCGGTTGTTCAGCGAAATCGTGGCCCGCATGCCCCCCGATAGCCCCATCGGGCTGCAGTGCGAGGAGGGCTCGGAGCAGGTGGAGCTCACCAGCGCCTCGGGCAGCTATCAGATGCGCGGCATGCCCGCGGATGATTTCCCCGAACTGCCCCTGGCCCAGGTGGCCACCCCGATCCGTCTGGATGCGGAGGCGTTGATCAAGGGCCTGCGCGCCACCCTGTTCGCCAGCAGCGGCGATGAAGCCAAGCAGCTGCTCACCGGGGTGCACCTCGGCCTTGATGCCAATGGCCTGGAGTGCGCCGCCACCGATGGCCACCGTTTGGCGGTGCTGCGGCTGCAGAACGGTGCCGACGCCCCTGCTGATCAGCTCGATGTCACCGTGCCGGCCCGTTCCCTGCGGGAGCTGGAGCGGTTGCTCTCCAGCCGCGGCGCCGCCGATCCAGTCAGCCTGTTCTGCGACCGCGGCCAGGTGGTGTTCCAATGGGCCGACCAGGTGCTCACCAGCCGCAGCCTCGATGGCACTTACCCCAACTACCGCCAGTTGATCCCCGAGAGCTTCGCCCGCAGCCTGCAGCTCGATCGCAAGGGGCTGGTGGGGGCCCTGGAGCGGGTGGCGGTGCTGGCCGATCAACACAACAACGTGGTGAAGCTCAGCAGCGACCCCGCGGCCGGCCAGTTGGCCATCAGCGCCGATGCCCAGGACGTGGGCAGTGGCTCGGAAGCCTTGGCCGCCGAGGTGAGCGGTGAGGCCATCCAGATCGCCTTCAACGTGCGCTACGTCCTCGATGGCCTCAAGGCCATGGGCTCCGAGCGGGTGGAATTGCGTTGCAATGCCCCCACCACACCGGTGGTGCTCTCCCCCCTGGATGAGCCCGCCTTCACCTATCTGGTGATGCCCGTTCAGATCCGTCAGTGAACCTGCCGGAACAACTGTTGCTCAGCGACCTGCTGCGGCGCCGCGTGCGTTGCCAGGCGGGGATCGACCACGGCCCCGGCGTGATGGCCTGGATGCATCCGCCGGTGCACCGCCTGCTGGGCTGGATCAGCAAACCGTCTGCCTTCAGCGAGCGCCGGCAGGCCTGGCGGCTGGATCAGCTGCGGGGCCTGGTGGAGTTGGAGGCCCTGGTGCAGGGCCAGGGCTCCGACACCGACAGCGCCACCACGGAGCGGCTGCCAACGTTGATTGAGGCCGCCGTGCTCGATCGCCGCGGGGAACCCATCGGCACCCTGGCCGATGCGGCTGTGGAGCTCAGCAGTGGCCGCATCCTCCATTACCTGGTGTCGCGCAGCGACCCGCGCCTCCCCGGCAGCAGCCGCTGGCGCCTCAGCCCCGATCGCATCGTGGATCAGCAGCCGGGCCAGGTGAGCACCGGCCTCAGCGGCCTCGATGATCTTCCCCTGGCCAGGGCCAGCGTGCGCCAGGAGTTCTTGCGCCGGTCTCGCCGCTGGCGCGACCAGGTGCAGGAGGAAACCTCCCGGCTGCGGGATCAGTTTCAGCAGGCGGGTGATCGCTTTGAGGAGCGCCTCGAGGGGTGGCTGGAGGACCCCGATCCTGAGCCGTTTGACGATCGCTACCGCGATCCCGAGCCGCGGCGGCCCCGGCCATCGGAGCCCCCTGCGGAAGCCTGGGACGACTGGGATGGTTGGGAGGACGGTGGGCCGGAGGATCCGATCGAGCCGCCGCCTCACCAGGGCCGCCGCCGCCGGGCTCCCGACAACGAGGACGATCCCTGGGTGTGACGCTCAGCGAGACTGAGACCATCCGCCAGCTCCCCCGTGGTCGCCGCGCCTGATTACTCCGTTGCTGAGGCCCTCAAGAAGGAGAACCTCAGCCAGGCCGACTACGACGAGATCTGCCGCCGCCTCGGCCGCGCCCCCAACCGCGCCGAGCTGGGCATGTTCGGGGTGATGTGGTCGGAGCACTGCTGCTACCGCAACTCCCGGCCCCTGCTGCAGGGCTTCCCCACCACCGGCCCGCGCATCCTGGTGGGCCCCGGCGAGAACGCCGGCGTGGTGGACCTGGGGGAGGGCCAGCGCCTGGCCTTCAAGATCGAGAGCCACAACCACCCCTCGGCGGTTGAGCCTTTCCAGGGGGCCGCCACCGGCGTGGGCGGCATCCTGCGGGACATCTTCACCATGGGTGCCCGGCCCATCGCCCTGCTCAATGCCCTGCGTTTTGGGCCTCTGGAGGACGAGCGCAACGTGGGCCTGATGGAGGGGGTGGTGGCCGGCATCGCCCATTACGGCAACTGCGTGGGGGTCCCCACCGTGGGTGGGGAGGTGGCCTTCGACCCCAGCTACTCCGGCAACCCGCTGGTGAACGCCATGGCCCTGGGGCTGATGGAAACGGAGCAGATCGTTTGCTCGGGCGCCGAGGGGGTGGGCTATCCCGTGGTCTACGTGGGCAGCACCACCGGCCGCGATGGCATGGGGGGCGCCAGCTTCGCCAGCGCCGAGCTCACCGAGGCCTCCCTCGACGACCGTCCCGCGGTGCAGGTGGGGGATCCCTTCCTGGAAAAGGGGCTGATCGAGGCCTGCCTGGAGGCGTTCCAAACCGGTGATGTGGTGGCCGCCCAGGACATGGGCGCCGCCGGCCTCACCTGCAGCTGCTCCGAGATGGCCGCCAAGGGGGGCCTGGGCATCGAGCTCGACCTCGACCGCGTTCCCGCCCGGGAGGCGGGCATGACCCCCTACGAGTTTCTGCTCAGCGAATCCCAGGAGCGGATGCTGTTTGTGGTGAAGCCCGGCCGTGAGCAGGCCCTGATGGATCGCTTCACCCGCTGGGGTTTGCAGGCCGCCGTGGTGGGCCGCGTGCTGGAGGACAACATCGTGCGGGTGCTGCAGCACGGCCAGGTGGCCGCCGAGGTGCCCGCCAGCGCCCTGGCCGACGACACCCCCATCAACCGCCACACGCTGATCAGCGAACCCCCCGCCGAGATCCAGGCCCATTGGCGCTGGAGCGAGGCCCAGCTGCCCGCCGCCACCGCCGCCGGTGTGAACGGCACCAGTTGGAACGACGCCCTGCTGGCCCTGCTCGACGACCCCACCATCGCCTCCAAGCGCTGGGTGTACCGCCAATACGACCACCAGGTGCAGGCCAACACGGTGCTGGCCCCCGGGGGCGGCGACGCCGCCGTGGTGCGCCTGCGCCCCCAGGCCAGCACTGCCGCTGTGACCCGCGGTGTGGCGGCGGTGGTGGATTGCCCCAACCGCTGGGTGGCCCTCGACCCGGAGCGCGGCGGCATGGCGGCGGTGGCGGAGGCCGCCCGCAACCTCAGCTGCGTGGGCGCTGAGCCCCTGGCCGTCACCGACAACCTCAACTTCCCCTCCCCGGAAACCCCCACCGGCTACTGGCAGCTGGCGTTGGCCTGCCGCGGCCTTTCGGCCGCCTGCGCCGCCCTCGACACGCCGGTCACCGGCGGCAACGTCTCCCTCTACAACGAAACGCGCCTGCCCGATGGCCGCATGCAGCCGATCCACCCCACGCCGGTGGTGGGCATGGTGGGCCTGGTGCACGACCTGGCCCAGGTGCGCGGCCAGGCCTGGCGGGAACCCGGCGATTTGATCTGGCTGCTGGGGGTGCCGCTGGAGGCGGGGCAGGCTCCCGCCGACCCGCGCCTGGGCCTGGCCGGCAGCAGCTACCTGGAGCGGCTGCATGGAGCCGTCACGGGGCGCCCGCCGGAGATTGATCTGGCGCTGGAGCGCTCGGTTCAGGGTTTCCTGCGCCAGGCGATCGCCTCCGGCCTGGTGCGCTCCGCCCACGACCTCAGCGACGGCGGCCTGGCGGTGGCCGCGGCGGAATGCTGCATCGCCTCCGGCCTGGGGGCCCACCTGGAGATCCCCGTCTCCAGCCAACGGCTGGATCGGCTGCTGTTCGCCGAGGGCGGGGCCCGCATCCTGGTGAGCGTGGCCCCGGCCCAGTCCGTGGCCTGGGAGCAGGCCCTGGAGGCCGCCGGGGTGCCCGCCCAGTGCCTGGGGATGGTGGAGTCCGCCGACGGGGCGCAGCTGGTGATCCACCAGGCCGTAGCGCCGCTGCTGGAGTTGGCGGTGGCCCAGATGGCCGAGCGCTTTGAGCAGGCGATTCCCCGCCGCATGGGGGTGGATCTGCCCCCAACGGCCTGATGCACAATGCAGACACGCGTCCACCGGTG
>JBIKKZ010000011.1:0-16267 GCA_044360095.1 Vulcanococcus sp.
GCAACGTCCATGGCTGCGATCCGGGGTGGGGAGAGACCTCGCTACCTTGGCCGCATTCCGGCGTGCCCGCATGGATCCCGCCGCTCTGGTGGCTCCGGAGCAGATCGAGGGGGTGCTCGCGGCCCTGCGCTCTCCGGCCGGCACCGTGGCCTTTGTGCCCCTGTATGCCCTGTGGGTGACGCTGCTGTTGCCGGGGGTGTGGGCGTCGATGCTGGCCGGCGTGCTCTATGGCCCCCTGTGGGGCAGCGTGCTGGTGTTCATCGGCGCGTGCCTGGGGGCGGAGGCGGCCTTCCTGATCGGCCGGCACTGGCTGCGGGGCTGGACCCAACGGCGCCTGCAGTCCCTGCCGCGGTTGCGGGCGGTGGAGCAGGCCGTGAGCCGGGAGGGCCTGAAGCTGGTGCTGCTCACGCGGCTCTCACCGGCCTTCCCCTTCTCCCTGCTCAACCTCGTCTACGGCCTCAGCGAGGTGAGCCTGCGGGATTACACCCTGGGGTTGATCGCGATCCTGCCGGGCACCGTGCTGTTCTGCGGTCTGGGGGCCCTGGCCGGGGATGTGGCGCGCTTTGGCAGCGTGCTCGCCGGCCAGGCCGATGCCGGCGCCTGGGCCCTGCGCATCGTGGGCCTGCTGGCCACCGTGGCGGTGGTGCTGGTGGTGGGGCGGGCGGCCCGCCGGGCGCTTCAGGGGGTGGAGCTGCCGGAGTGATTCCCGGAGTAATCCGGATTGGGCAGCGGCCAATCCCGCAGGGCGGCGATCAGCACAAACCAGAGCAGCCGCAGGCGGGCGAGGGGCCCGGGCCGCTGCGCCAGCTCGGCGTATTTGGCGCGGCCGCAGGCGGTTTTGATCCAGCGGTGGAGGCGGGGATCGGGCTCTGGAGTTGCCATGGTGCCCGGACTTAGCCCTGGGGGTTGCCCACGCTAGGCAGCGGCGGCCTCCAGCAACTGCCGCAACCCCTGCTCATCCAGCACCGCCACCCCCAGAGTCTCGGCCTTGGTGAGCTTGCTGCCCGCCTCGGCGCCGGCCACCACGTAGTCGGTTTTTTTGCTCACGGATCCGCTCACTTTCCCCCCCGCCGCCTCGATCAGGGCCTGGGCTTGGCTGCGGCTCAGGGAGGGCAGGGTGCCGGTGAGCACGAAGGTTTGGCCGCTGAGGCGGCCGCCGCCCGCCTGCTCCAGCTGCGCTTGGGCCGCCAGGGCCTCGGGGCTGAGGGCGAGGCTGAAGCCCAGCCGCTCCAGCGCGCTGAGCAGCTGCTGGTTGGCGGGGGTGGCGAACCATTGCTGCAGGCTCTGGGCGATCTCGGCGCCGATGCCGAACACCGCCGTCACCAGCTCCGGCGACTCCAGAGCCGCCGTGGCCAGGTCGGCGGCGCTGGGGAAGGCGGACGCCAGGGCCTTGGCGTTCACCTCGCCCACGTGGTGGATGCCCAGGCCGTAGAGCTGGCGGTGCCAGGGCTGGCCCTTGGAGGCCTGCAGCGCGGCCACCAGGTTGTCGGCGCTGCGGCTGCCCATCCGCTCCAGGCTGGCCAGCACCGCCCCATCCAGGCGGTAGAGGTCGGCGATGGAGCCCACCAGGCCCCGGTCCACCAGTTGCTCGATCAATTTGCTGCCGAGGCCATCCACATCCAGGGCCCCCTTGCTCACCCAGTGGCGCAGGGCGCCCCGCAGGATGGCCGGGCAGCTGCTGTTGACGCAGCGGGTGGCCGCCTCGCCCTGCTCGCGCACCAGCTCCGAGCCGCATTCCGGGCAGGTGTGGGGCAGCTCCAGCCGCTGGGCACCGGCCGGCCGTAGTTCCGCCAGCACCCGCACCACCTCAGGGATGATCTCGCCGGCCTTGCGCACCACCACCGTGTCGCCGCCGTGCAGATCCAGCTCCGCCAGCCGGTCGGCGTTGTGCAGCGTGGCCCGGCTCACACTGGTGCCGGCCAGGGCCACCGGCTCGAACTCCGCCACGGGCGTCACCACCCCCGTGCGCCCCACCTGGCAGGTGAGCCGCAGCAGACGGCTGGGGGCCTCTTCGGCGGGGTATTTCAGGGCGATGGCCCAGCGGGGGGCCTTCTGGGTGAAGCCCGCCGCATCCTGCAGGCTGAGGGCGTTGAGTTTCACCACCACCCCGTCGGTGGCGTAGGGCAGCTGGCGGCGGTCCCCATCCCAGCGCTGGAAAAACTGCTCCACCGCCTGCAGGTCTGGCAGCAGTTCGGCGTTGGGGTTCACCTTGAAGCCGGCCTGGCGCAGCCATTGCAGGGCCTCCCACTGGCCCGGGGGCGCGGCACCATCGGGCAGGTGCAGGGTGTAGGCGAAGAAATCCAGCCGCCGGCGGGCCACCACCGCCGGATCCAGTTGCCGCAGGGTGCCGGCACAGGCGTTGCGGGGGTTGGCGAACAGCGCCTCGCCCCGCTCCTCCCGCTCGGCGTTGATGGCGGCGAAGGTGGCATCGGGGATGAACGCCTCGCCCCGCACCTCCACCCAGGCGGGGGCCGGGTTGATCTGCAGCCGCAGGGGCACGGCGCCAATGGTGCGCACGTTGGCGGTGATCTCCTCCCCCTGTTCGCCGTCGCCCCGCGTGGCGGCCCGCACCAGCACACCGTGCTCGTAGCTCAGGGCCAGGGCGTTCCCATCGATCTTCAGCTCCCCCACCATCGGCAAGGCCGTGCCCGGCTCCCGGTCGAGCACCTTGAGCAGCCGGGCGTACCAGGCCTCCAGCTCCTCGGTGTTGAAGGCGTTGTCGAGGCTGAGCAGGCCGATGCGATGGCGCACGCTCTCGAATCCCTGGGCCGGGGCCCCACCCACCCGCTGGGTGGGGCTGTCGGGGCTCCGCAGTTCGGGGTGCCGCTGCTCCAGCTCCAGCAGTTCGCGGTAGAGCTGGTCGTAGACGGGATCCTCCATCAGCGGAGCATCCAGCACGTAGTAGGCGTGGGCGGCCCGGTTGAGCAGCCGCCGCAGTTCGACGGCCCGTTGGCTGGGGGCGATCTCGGCGTTGGTCCCGGCGTCGGGGCGGTTCACGGGCGCGGGATCAGGCCGCCACCATCCGTTGGATCCGGTCCACCTTCCAGTCGTCCTCCACCTTCACGAAGGTGAAATCCAGGGGCAGCTCCTCGCTGCTCTCCGACTTCAATTTCACCGTGAGGATGATCTGGTCTTCCTGGATGCGCGGCCGGCCCGATTTGAGGTTGCGGTACTTGTTCAGCTCCAGGCCCGCCAGGAAGCGGATGAACTGCTGGCGGTTCACGTGGGAGCGGTAGTTCTTGGTGGTGAGCAAGTAGGCCGCATCGATGCGCCCCGAGGCCACCTGGGTGAAGAACTGCTTGATCACCGGGTTGATGCCGCGGGCGTTCAGCACCAGCTTCACGGCGCTGATCGTCCAATAGAGCAGCAGGGCACCGGCACCGGCCAGCAGGGCCTTGGTGCCCAGGGTCTGCACCAGTTGCCAGTCCATGGACGCACGCGTGTGTTGCCGCTGATTCTGCAGGAGCAGCCGGCAGACTGTGCTCGACGAACCGCCCCGCCGGCGTGCCCCTCGCTCCGCTGCTGCCGCTGTTCCATCGGTTCAACCGCGAGCATTTCGAGGGCAGCCTCAGCGGCCCCGATGGCCTCAGCCTGGTGAGCGTGCGCTGGAGCGACGGCCGCATGCGCCGCAGCGCCGGCCTCTACCGCTACGGCCATGACCGCCGCGGCACCGCCATCAGCGAGATCGTGCTGTCGCGGCCGCTGCTGGAGCCCTTGCCGCTGGAGGCCACCGCCAGCACCCTCTGCCACGAAATGATCCACGCCTGGGTGCACCGGGTGCTGGGGGTGGATGAAGTGCATGGTCCCCACTTCCGCGCCCGCATGGCGCGCATCAACGGCGCCCAGGGCGAGTTCGTGCTCAGCGTGCGCCACCGCTTTCCCGTGCCGGCCCAGCCGCCCCGCTGGTGGGCCCGGTGCCCGAGCTGCGGCCTGGTGTCCCCCTACCGCCGCCGCCGCGAGGGGGTGGCCTGCCGCCTCTGCTGTGAGCGCTTCCACGGGGGGCAGTGGCATGCCCGTTATCAGCTGGTGTTCGAGCCGGCGGCCGTCGCTTAACTTGCGGCCACCTTTGCCGTTGCGGCCGTGAGCACCGCTGTGACCACAGCCCTCAGCACAGCCCTGTGGGCGCTTCAGTGGAGCGGGGTCAGCATCGTGTTGGTGGGCCTGGGGCGCGACCGTTGGTTGCGGCTGCGCCGGCTGGGCCGCCGCGCCTCCTTAGCCTGAGGCCATGCGCGCCGACGATGACCGCTGGGAGAGCCGCCCACCCCGCAGGCCCGAGCCGCGGCCTGGGGGTCGAGGTGAGCCCCGCCTGGAGCAACGACTTGATCAGTGGATGACCGCCGGCCGGCAGCTGGTGGATGGGGTGGCCGGCACCCGCCCGGGCTCCCGGGGCGAGGGCCGCTCTGGAGGCGGTCTGCGGCTCAACGGGGTGGGCCGCTGGGTGGAAACCAAGCTGGATTGGCTGCTGGAGGACGACGACGGCTGGCGGGAGTCTTGGGAGGAGCCGGAGCGGCCCCGGCGCCAGAGCGAGCCTCGCCAGAGCGAGCCGTTGCGCCCCTCCAGCCGGGCACCGCTGCAGGCCGTTTCACGCCGTCCAGGCCCTGGCCAAGCGGAGCCCGCACCACAGGATTGGCCCGATGCCGACAGTTTCACGCTGAACCGCTGGAGCCGCACCGATGGTTCCCCACGGTCCGCTGATCCGCCGCCGCGGGGGGAGCTGGGGGCCTCGGATCAGGCGGCGTCGCGGCCGCCGGGCCGGGCCTTACCCCGCTCCACCAGGCGCCGCTTTGACGACCCCTTGTGACCCGGCCGGGCCGGGGCGCTCACTTGGTAGCTGCAGCCCCGCTGGCGCAGCTCGGCGTTGACGGGCTCCACCAGGTCGCCGGGGAGGTCTTCGGCCATTTGATCGGCACTGGTGCTGATCGAGGGTGAGCCCTCATCGAGGGCGCTGAGCAGTTCCGCCCACTGGGCCACCAGAGGGTTGTGGCGGTCGGGGGGGCCACCGCGGGAGGGATGGCTGGCCATGGGTTCACGGGTTGTTGTTCCTCCATGCTGGCGCAAGCATGAATAACTTCAACCTGTCAAGTTTGACTTGTAGCCTCTCGACACCTCTGTTGCAAATTGTCATGACGGAGTGTGTGCGGCGGGGCCCAGCCAGCCCTCCAGCGCCGGCGCAAACACCTCACGGATCACGGTGAATTCGCGGCCGCCCCGGAAAAAGCGGTAGTGCCGGCTCCAGTAGGGGCCAGGTTGGCCAAAGCCCTGCTCCAGCAGCGGCGCTTCCACCAGCGCCAGGCCATCCACCTCCCGGTAGAGCTCCGCCCGCTCGGCGGTGAGGCTGCGCCAGATGGGCTGGTTGCGCTCCCGCAGGTGCTGTTCCGCCTGCCCCTGGTTCCACCAGCTTTCGGCCCAGGCCAGGGTGCGGGCGCCGCAGCGCAGCCACACCTGGCGCCGCAGCAGCGGGGGATCCAGTTCCGCGATCTCCCGCGGTGCTTCGGCCCCCGGGTCCGGGTCCGAGGCCATGCAGATCACCTCCACCTCCACCGGCAGGCCCGTGAGCGACTGCAGGTGCCGGGTGGGGCTGCCATCCCCCAGCAGCAGCAAGCGCCAGGGGCCGCTCAGCCGCGGACTCACGGCCGACACCACCTCCTCGGCGGAGGCCTGCCAGAGCGGTTGCGGCGACGGCCACAGCCCGGAGGGCGCAGGGGTGGGGGGCAACGGCGATCAGAAACCTGCGCTGATGCTGACGCGTCGGGTCACACCGCCGCGTTCGATCACCGCCCCATCGCCGCTGGTGGCCACCAGCCGCCAGCCGCTGTTGCCGATGCTGTCGCCCACCAGGGCGTTGCTGGAGCTGCCCCCCACCTGGAAGATGGCCGATCCGGAGCGGCCCGGGATCTGCACCACCCCCAGCAGTTCCGGGATGCCGCCGGCGCCGCCCGGGGCCGTGGCGGCGCTGCTGCCGAGGGCGGGAGCGGGTGCCCGCAGGGTGCCGCTCAGGGGCACCTGCAGCGGGGCCAGGGCCCCGGGCCGGGCCTCCAGCTGCTGCAACTCCTCGATCCAGGGTTCGGAGGGGGGTGGGGGCGGCAGGCCATCGGCCCCTGGCGGTGCCGCCGCCACCGCCAGGCCGCGGATCCCCTCCAGCAGCCGCAGGTTGCGCTCCTGGCGGAGGTCTTGCTGGGCGTCGCTCCAGCCCCGCCACAGCCCAAAGCAGGCCACCAGGCTCAAGCCCACCAGGCCGCAGCCCAGGGCGATCGGAACGGCCCCGGGCAGGGAGCGCATCCCAGCGGCCCACCGGTGGGTGGCGTGCTCCCGCACCGCCACGTCGATCGGGTTGGCTGTGTTGCCGGGATGGGCGGCGTTCAGGAACACCCGATCCATCACCTGCTCAGCCTTGAGCTCCCAGTAGGCCCGTGAGGTGGTGCTGGCGGAGGCGGGGCTCACCGTTGGGGGGTGCAGGCGGGCAACGGCGTGGCCGCACCCTATCGGCCGGCGGCAGGCTTGGCGAGGGTTTGCCGGCGCCGCTCCAGCTCCAGCCACAGCATCAAGGCGGTGACATCCGCCGGGCTGACGCCCGGCACCCGGGAGGCCTGCCCCAGGGTGTGGGGCTGAATGGCCGCCAGCTTTTCGCGGGCTTCCCGCGACAGGGTGCCGATGGCGGCGTAGTCGATGCCGCTGGGGATGGGGCGCTGCTCCTCTTTCTTCACCTGGTCGATCTGCTGCTGCTGGCGCGACAGGTAGCCGCTGTATTTGATGTCGATTTCAGCGCCTTCCCGCACGTCCTGGCCCAGATCCCCCGGCGCCAGGCCAAGGCGCAGCAGGTCGCCGCTGTGGAACCCGGGGCGGCGCAGCAGGTCCGCCAAGGTGATGGAGCCCTTGATGGCGGCTCCCGTCTGGGCCTCCACGGCGGCGGCGGCGGGGTCGCTGGCCTTGAGCCGCACCGTCTTGAGCCGTTGTGTTTCGGCGGCGATCGCCTCCTGCTTGCGTTGGTAGAGCTGCCAGCGCCGGTCGTCGATCAGCCCCAGCTCCCGCCCCAGGGGGGTGAGCCGCCGGTCGGCGTTGTCGCCCCGCAGCACCAGGCGGTATTCGCTGCGGCTGGTGAGCACCCGGTAGGGCTCCCGCAGGTCTTTGGTGATCAGGTCGTCGATCATCGTGCCGATGTAGCTGCCCTCCCGCGGGACGTGCACGGGGGGTTGCCCCCGCAGCTGCCGCACTGCATTGAGACCCGCCACCAGCCCCTGGGCCGCCGCCTCCTCGTAGCCGGTGGTGCCATTGAGCTGGCCGGCGGAATAGAGGCCCTGCACCCGTTTGGTCTCCAGGGAGGGTTTGAGTTGGGTGGCGGGCAAATAGTCGTAGTCCACGGCATAGGCCGGTCGCAGCATCACGCAGTGCTCCAGCCCCGGCAGGGTGCGCAGCAGCTCCAGCTGCAGCCGCTCCGGCAGGCCGGTGGAGAAGCCCTGCACATAGATCTCCGGCGTGTCTCGCCCCTCGGGCTCGAGGAAGATCTGGTGCGACTCCTTGTCGGCGAAGCGCACGATCTTGTCTTCGATCGAGGGGCAGTAGCGGGGGCCTTTGCTGTCGATGAAGCCGCCGTAAATCGGGGTGAGGTGGAGGTTGTCGCGGATCAGCTGGTGGGTGGCGGCGGTGGTGCGGGTGATGTGGCAGCTCATCGGCTCACCGCTCACCCAGCTGCTGGGGTCAAAGGAGAAGTAGCGGTCGTGGGCATCGCTGGGCTGCTCCTCGAGCCGGTCGAGGGCGATGCTGCGGCGGTCCACCCGCGCCGGCGTGCCGGTTTTGAGGCGGCCCATCTGGAAGCCCAGGCCTTCGAGCGCCTCGGTGAGCCCTTCGGCGGCCTGCTCACCGGCGCGCCCCGCCGCCATTGACTGGTTGCCCACCCAGATCTGGCCCCCCAGGAAGGTGCCGGCCGTGAGCACCACGGCGCCGGCGCCATAGCTGCTGCCGAAGTAGGTGCGCACGCCGCAGATCCGCGCGTCTTCGCCGGGGGTGCCCGTCACCTCCAGCCCCGTGACCATCGCTTCGCGCAGGGCCAGGTTGGGGGTGTGCTGCAGCAGCTGCAGCATCTGGCGGGCGTACTGGCGTTTGTCCGTCTGGGCGCGCAGGGCCCACACCGCCGGCCCTCGGCTGGCATTGAGCACACGCTTCTGCAGGGCCGTGGCGTCCGCCAGGCGGCCGATCACCCCCCCCAGGGCATCCACTTCGTGCACCAATTGGCTCTTGGCCGGCCCACCCACCGCCGGGTTGCAGGGCTGCCAGGCGATGCGGTCGAGGTTGAGCGAAAACAGCGCCGTGGAGCAGCCCAGCCGCGCCGCCGTGATCGCTGCTTCACAGCCCGCGTGGCCGCCCCCCACGACGATCACGTCGAACTGTTCGGTGGGCGGGGTGCTGAACGGCATCCCTTCAGTCTGGCTGGTGGGTGGTGTCCATACAATGGCTTAGCCGGTCTTGCGGACTAAGCTGATCCCATGCAAGTCAACCTTCACGACGCCAAGACCCATCTCTCCCGCTATGTGGATCAGGCGCTGGAGGGGAACGAGGTGGTGATCGCGCGTGCTGGTCGGCCGCTGGTGAAGTTGGTGCCTCTGGAGCCTTCGCAAGCGCAGCGGCAGTTGGGATTTCTGCGGGAGCAGGCCGTGATTGATGCCGATCTGAAGGCTGATTTCGCCGTCGACATTGAGGCGATGTTCGAGGCATGAATCCTTGGTTGCTCGACACGCAACTCTTGCTTTGGCTTGCCGTTGCACCGGAGCGCTTGGGGGAGCCACTGCGGCAGTTGCTGCTGGATCGGCAGACACACGTGATGTTCAGCGTCGCCAGCCTTTGGGAGGTGGCGATCAAGACGTCACTGGGCAAGCCGGCATTTCAGGTGGATGCCAGAGCCCTGCGCCGCGGACTGCTGGCTGTGGGTCTCGAGGAGCTTCCCTTGGCTGCTGAGCATTGCTTGGCCGTGCAGCATCTGCCCTGGGTGCATCGAGATCCGTTTGATCGGTTGCTCGTGGCCGCTGCGCGTGAAACCGGATGTCAGTTGATTACGGCGGATCGCACCCTGCTGGCTTACGGCCCGGAGGTGATGGCGTTCGACGCGGTTTGAAGACGAAGCCGGCCTCAGGCCGCCAAATTCCGGAAGCGGGTGAACTGGGGCTCGAACAGCAGCTTCACCGTGCCCACGGGGCCGTTGCGGTGCTTGGTCACGATGATCTCGGTGATGCCGCGGTCCGGCGTGTCCGGGTTGTAGTACTCGTCGCGGTAGATCATCAGCACCAGGTCGGCGTCCTGCTCGATCGAGCCCGATTCCCGCAGGTCGGAGAGCATCGGCCGCTTGTTGGTGCGGGCCTCCACGCCGCGGCTGAGCTGGGAGAGGGCGATCACCGGCACGTTGAGCTCGCGGGCCATCTGTTTGAGGCCCCGGGTGATGCGTGAGAGCTCCTGCACGCGGTTGTCGGAGCCGCCCCCCTCCATCAGCTGCAGGTAGTCGATCACCACCAGCCCCAGCTCCTTGCCGCTTTCCGCCATGAGCCGGCGGCAGAGGGAGCGCATCTCCAGCACGCCGGCGTTGGGCTTGTCGTCGAGGTAGATGGGCATCTGCCCCAGGGTGCTGATGCCCTGCCCCAGCAGCGGCCACTCGTCGGGGTTGAGCCGGCCGGTGCGCAGCCGGCCGCTCTCGATCCCCACCTCCATGGCCAGCAGCCGGTAGGTGAGCTGTTCTTTGCTCATCTCCAGGGAGAACACGCACACCGGCAGGTTGTGCAGCTGGGCCACGTTTTTGGCCAGGTTGAGGGTGATCGCCGTTTTGCCCATGGCGGGGCGGCCGGCAATGATGATCAGGTCGCTGCGCTGCAGCCCCTGGGTCATGGCGTCCAGGTCGTAGAAGTTCACCGGGATGCCGGCCACTGCCGTGCCCAGGGAGCGGCTCTCGATTTCGTTGAAGGTGGCGGTGAGAATTTCGGCGGTGGGGGTTAGGCCGGTGCTGGGTTTCTCCTGGCTGATGGCGAAGATGCGTTGCTCCGCCTCATCCAGCACCTGCTCCATGGGCTTGCTCTGGTCGAAACCGAGCCGGATCACCTCATTGCCGGAGCGGATCAGCTGCCGCCGCAGGTATTTGTCCATCACCAGGCGGGCCACCTGGTCGATCGAGGCGGTGGAGAGGGTGCGCTCCACCAGCTCCACCAGCCGGCCGCTGCCGCCCACCTTCTCCAGGTTGCCGGTGTCCGCCAGCCAGGCCGACATGGCCGTGAGGTCGGTGGGTTTGCCCTGGCTGTGCAGCATCAGGGCGGTGCGGTAGATCTCGCGGTGGGCCGTGAGGTAGAAGGCCTCCGGCCGCAGCACATCGGCCACGCGACCGATGGCATCCGGGTCCAGCAGGATGCCCCCCAGCACGGATTCCTCCGCCTCAAGGTTCTGGGGCGGCACGCCATCGGGGGTGGCCTCGAAGCCCAGGCCGTCGCCGCCGCGGCGCCCCCGCTGGCCCTGGCCAGCCGGCATCCCATCGCCGCTGCCGTCGGGGTTGCCGTCCTGCTGGGGAGCCAGGTTGCTGAGGGGCACGCTCACCATGGGGGCCGGCAGGGGGATGCGATCAAAAAGCCGTCAGACCCCTGGGGGGCTGACGGCCGGGGGAATTCATTGTGCAGTCTGCGGGCAGAACGTGCAGCCGGCTGCGGCCGAACCTCAGTGGCTGACCACGTCCAAGTTGATCTCAGCGGTGACTTCGCTGTGGAGCTTCACCTGCACCTTGTAGCTGCCGGTGCGGTGGATCTCAGGCACGGTGATGTCGCGGCGATCCACTTCTTTCTTGGTGGCGGCCTCAATGGCCTCAGCCACGTCGGCGTTGGTCACGGTGCCGAACAGCACGTCGTCGCCGCCGGTCTGCTTCTTCACGGTGAAGCGCCCGATGGTATCCAGGGCGGTGCGGAAGGCCACCGCGTCGGCCTTCAGGGCCGCCTGGCGCTCCAATTCCTTGGCCCGGCGGTGCTCCACCTGGCGCAGCACGGCGGGGGTCACCGGCACGGCTTTGCCCTGGGGCAGCAGGAAGTTGCGGGCGTAGCCGGGGGCCACCTCCACCAGATCGCCGTCTTTGCCCAGGCTGAGGACGTCCTCGCTGAGGACCACGGAAACGCGCTTGGCCATGGGAAACGACGAACGAACGAGCAACGCTGAAGCGATGGATCAGCCTACGCCACGGCTTGGGCCCGCTCCCGCAGGGCCTGGGGCAGGCGCACCTGGCTGGCCAGGCCCAGGCGCTGTAGCAGGCGGATGTGCAGCCAGGTGAGGTCGGGCTCCCGCCAACCCCAGCCGTGCCGTGCCGAGTGGGGGTAGGCGTGGTGGGTGTTGTGCCACCCCTCGCCGAAGGTCAGGGCCGCCACCCAGGGGTTGTTGCGGGAGCCATCGCCGCTGTCATGCAGCACGTAGCCCCAGCGGTGGGTGGCGGAATTCACCAACCAGGTGCAGTGGTAAACGAGCACCAGGCGCAGGGGGATGCCCCACAGCACCAGGGCCCAGCCGCCGGCGCCCGTCGCGGTGCCGATCCAGAACAGCAGGGCGGCCAAGGGCAGCTGCAGCAGCAGAAACCAGCGGTTCAGCCAGCGGTAGTAGGGGTCGGCGGCCAGGTCGCCCGTGAGCCGCGCCACGGCCCCCTGGGCGGGCACCGTTTCGAGCATCCAGCCCAGGTGGCTCCACCAGAAGCCGCGGTGGCTGTTGTGGTGATCTGCATCCGTATCGGAAAATTTGTGGTGGTGGCGGTGCAGCCCCACCCAATCGATCGGCCCGTGCTGGCAGCTGAGGGCGCCGCAGGTGGCCAAGCACCGCTCCAGCCAGCGGGGCACCCGCAGGGCCCGGTGGCTGAGCAGCCGGTGGTAGCCGATGGTCACCCCCAGGCAGGCGGTGATCCAATACAGCACCAGCAGGGTGGCCAGGGCCGGCAGGCTCCAGAACGGCGGCAGCAGCGCCACAAGCGCCAGGGCGTGCAGGGCCACCATGAAGCCCAGCACCGCTGCGTTAACGCGCCGCGCCCCTGGGTCTGGGGTGCCGTGGTGGGGCGGCGTGCCGGCGCCGTTGCGGGGCCGGTGCAGGCGGCCCGCCTGCGCCGGGGGCGAGATGGCGGCCCGGTGGGCGCCGCTGGGGGGAGTGGAGACGGGGGCCGGCATGGGCCTCTGGGGCGGAATCATTTAAAATCGTAGCAGTATGGATTCGTATCACGTGGCTTTGCGGGACGAACTCGAATCAGGGCGGGATGCCTTCGCCCACCTGATCCGGGTCTGGCATGAGCGCAACGGCTGGAGCCAGCGGGTGCTGCCGGCCCTGGCGGAGCGGTTGGAGCTGGGCCGGGTGCACAACTCCCAGCTCTCCAACCTGCGCAACCGCAAGCTGGCCTCCCCCGGCCCGGAGTTGTTCGTGGCCCTGGGCCGCATCAACCAGCTGCTGGCCGCCCAGCGGGCCGCGGCCCTCGAGCCGCCCCTGGAGCAGCGGCTCGAGGATGCCCAGGAGCTGCTCCAGGCCCTGCTGCACTCCGCCCTGCCCCTGGTCGGGGACGACGGCACCCCCCTGGGGCCGGCGCAGTTGTTTGAGATTTTCGTGGGCTTGCGGCCCCTGCCCGCCGCCTTCGATTGGCGCATCGCCGGGCCCGAGGCCGCCGGGCTGAGTGCGGCCCTGGCGGAGCTGTTCACCGCCGGCCGCCCCTGGCGCCTCTGCCGCGATCAGCTGCTGGCGGCCTACCCGGCCGAGAAGCGTCAGCGCCGGGAGCAGTTTGCGGCGGTGATGGCCGGCCAGCGCGATTACAGCGCCGAGGAGCTGGATGCGGAGCTGCCCGACCTGCGCCGCACCCTGGCGGCCCTGGGGGCCCTCGATGAAAGCGACCTCAGCGCCGATCAATTTCTGGAGCTGCTGCGCCAGCGGGCCCAGCTCCTGTTGAATCCCCCGGGGTCGGTGGGCGGCGAGGGGCTGGGGGAGGCGATTCGGCGGGGCCTGCAGAGGGGAGGTCAGGCGGGGTAGCGGGCTTCGCGGATGCGGCGGGCCAAGCCGAAGTGGCGCAGCAGCTTGATGTGCTGCCAGGTGATGTCGAACTCAAACCAGCGCAGGCCATGGCGGGCGCTGGAGGGGTGGGCGTGGTGGTTGTTGTGCCAGCCCTCGCCGAAGCTCAGGATCGCCACCCACCAGCAGTTGCGGGAGAGGTCGGGGCAATCGAAGTTGCGGTAACCGCAGGCGTGGGTGGCGGAGTTCACCAGCCAGGTGACGTGATACACGAGCACCAGGCGCAGGGGGATGGCCCACAGCACCAAACCCAGGCCGCCGCCGTGCACCTGGGCGGCATTGCCATACCAGTAGAGGGCGGCTCCGAGGGGGATCTGCAGCAGCAGGAACCAACGGTCGAGCCAGCGGTAGAAGGGGTCCTGCTGCAGGTCGCCGGTGAAGCGGTGCAGCTCCCGCAGGGCCGGGATGTCGTGCAGCATCCACTCGCTGTGGGCCCACCAGAGGCCACGGGCGGCATCGTGGTGGTCGTTGGGCTGGTCGGAAAACTTGTGGTGGTGGCGGTGCAGCCCCACCCACTCGATCGGACCGCTCTGGCAGGCCAGGGAGCCCATCAGCACCAGCAGCCGCTCCAGCCATTTGGGCGCCACGAAGCTGCGGTGGGCCACCAGGCGGTGCAGGCCCAGGGTCACCCCGAGCACCGTGGTCCAGTAGAGAACCGCCAAGACCACCAGCGCCTGCCAGCTCCAGAACTGCGGCAGCAGGGCGAACACCGCCCCCACGTGGATGGCCAGCATGAAGCCGGTGGTGCCCAGCTTGTAGGTGCGCTGGCTGCGGGGCAGGGGCGCGCGGGGCACCACCAGGGCCGCCCGCATGCGGGCTTCCTGGGCGGCGCTGTAGCCAGGGCCGGCGTCGCCGTTGGAGCGATCGCCCAGGTCCACACGGATGCCTGCTGGGCGGGCCGCACCGGCGGCATCTGGGGCTAAGACCAAAGTGAACTCCTCGGGGATGCGCAGGCTTCGGATTCGCTCGGTGGCCCCGACGGACGGGACCTGCGCACCACTGGCCTGAATGGCTGGGCCTGGTTGGTTGGATCCAGCGCGAAGCTGTAGCCGAGCCAACAGATTGGCGAAATCTAGTCGGATGCGTGGCCGGCCACGGCTGGGCCCTCGACCGGCAGCATGGCCCCAGGACTGCCACCGCCATGACCTCTCCCCACCAGGCCTGGGCGGCCGATCAGGTGGCCGCCGCCCTGGCGCGCATCGCCCCCCAGGTGGCGCAGCGCCGCGCCGGGGTGCAACCGCGCCTGCAACGGGTGCTGGAGGCCTTTTCGGCGGAGCGCCTGGGGGTACACCACTTCGCCTCGGTGAGCGGCTACGGCCACGGCGACTTGGGCCGTGAGGTGCTCGACCGCGTGTTCGCCCGGGTGCTGCAGGCGGAGGCGGCCGCGGTGCGCCTGCAGTTTGTGAGTGGCACCCATGCCATTGCCGCCGCCCTGTTTGGGGTGCTGCGCCCCGGCGACCGCCTGCTGGCCCTCACGGGCCGCCCTTACGACACCTTGGAGGAGGTGATCGGCATCCGCGGCCAGGGCCAGGGGTCCTTAGTGGAGTTTGGTGTTCGCTACGACGAGCTGCCCCTCGACCCCGATGGGGCGGTGGATGAGGCGGCCATGGCCGATGCCCTGGGGCCCGCCACCCGCATGGTGCTGATCCAGCGCAGCTGCGGCTACAGCTGGCGCCCGTCGCTGCCCGTGGAGCAGATCGGCCGCCTGGTGGAGCGGGTCAAGGCGCTGCAGCCCGGCTGCCTGGTGTTTGTGGACAACTGCTACGGCGAGCTGGTGGAGCTGCAGGAACCCACCGCCGTCGGGGCCGACCTGATGGCCGGCTCGCTGATCAAAAACCTGGGGGGCACCATCGCCCCCACCGGCGGCTACGTGGCGGGCCGCGCGGAGCTGGTGGAGATGGCCTGCTGCCGCCTCACGGCCCCGGGCATCGGCCGGGAGGGGGGCACGGGCTTCGACCTGCACCGGCTGCTGTTCCAGGGCCTGTTTCTGGCGCCCCAGATGGTGAGCGAGGCCCTGCTCTGCGCCGAGCTCACGGCGGCGGTGTTCGATGGGCTGGGGTATGCGGTGAATCCGCCGGTGGGCGGCCCGCGCAGCGATGTGATTCAGGCGGTGCGCTTCGGCAGCCCGGAGCCGCTCAAGGCGGTGTGCCGCGCCTTCCAGGCCTGCTCACCGGTGGGTTCTTACCTTGATCCGGTGCCCGCCCCCATGCCCGGCTACGCCAGTGAGCTGGTGATGGCGGGGGGCACGTTCATCGACGGCAGCACCAGCGAGTTCTCCGCCGATGGGCCGCTGCGGGAGCCCTACGTGCTGTATGCCCAGGGGGGCACCCACCTGGCCCACGCCCAACTGGCCCTGGAACGGGCCCTGCCAACACTGAAGCCCTGAATTTCCGGCAGACTGCGCCCACCCGTTTGCTGCCGTGATGGCCCCCAGCTACCCCCAGGACTGCCGGTATGCCGACAGCCATGAATACGTGCGGCCCGAGGGGGAACTGGTGCGGGTGGGCATCACCGCCTTCGCGGTGGAACAGCTCGGCGACATCGTGTTTGTGGAGCTGCCCGACATCGGTGCCGCCATCAGCCAGGGCAGCGGCTTCGGATCGGTGGAATCGGTGAAGGCGGTGGAAGACCTGCTGGCCCCCCTCAGCGGCACCGTGGAGGCCCGCAATGAGGCGGTGCTGGCCAGCCCGGAGGAGCTCCAGAACGATCCCCACGGCGAGGGCTGGCTGCTGTTGGTGCGCCCCAGCGACCCCAGCCAGATCGAGGCCCTGATGGATGCCGACACCTACGCCGGCAAGGTGGATGGCCACTGAGCTGCAGCCGGGCTTCAGCCCCTTTGTGGCCCGCCACATCGGCCCCGATGCCGCCCAGTGCAGCCGCATGCTGGCGGACCTGGGCCTGGCCGATCTGGAGGCCCTGGTGGACCAGGTGGTGCCCGAGGGGATTCGTTTGGCGCCACAGCAGGCGGAGCAGGGGTTGCCGGCCGGATGCGATGAGGCCCAGGCCCTGGCGGAGCTGCAGGCCATCGCCGCCGACAACGCCGTGCGCCGCAGCCTGATTGGCTTGGGCTACTTCGGCTGCATCACGCCGGCGCTGCTGCAGCGCCATGTGTTCGAAAACCCCGCGTGGTACACCGCCTACACCCCCTACCAGGCGGAGCTGAGCCAGGGCCGCCTCGAAGCGCTGCTCAACTTCCAAACCCTGATCAGCGAACTCACCGGCCTGCCGA
>JBIKKZ010000138.1:0-5091 GCA_044360095.1 Vulcanococcus sp.
CCAACTGCTGCAACGAATCGAGCTCCGATGTCATGGGGAGGGGGCCAGCAGCAGCAGGCCGTTGCCCTCCGGATCCAGCAGCCAGGCCTCCTGGCCGAAGGACTCCTGGCGGGGGGGCTCCAGCGGCTGGGCGCCGAGGGCGAGGGCCTCCGCCAGGCAGGCCTCCAGGGCAGCGGCGCCCCCGGGCAGCCGCAGACAAAGCCCCAGGCGGGCTCGGCCGCGGGGCACGGGCCGGGCCCGAGCGGGGGCATAGATCTCCAGCAGGCCGCCCCCCGGCAGCGGCAAGCGCCAGTGTTGCGGCGCCAGGCCAGCCTGGAGCTCAACCCCCATCACCGCCCCGTAGAACCGCGCCAGGGCCGTGGGGTCATCGGCCGCCAGCACCACGGAGGCCTCAGGGATGGAAGGGGGCTGGGCCATGGCGGCGGACGGCGCTGCGGATGCTGCCGATGGTTTCGGCGTGAACGGTACGCGGGGCCCACATGGGGCAGGATGCTGATCAGCACGCCCGCGCCAATGCTGCGCCAGCCCCCCCAGCACACGGCACTGCATCTCTCGACACGGGCCCAGGCCCTGCAGCCCTCCCTCACCCTGGCCATCGCCGCCAAAGCCAAGGCGCTCAAGGCGGACGGCCAGGACATCTGCAGCCTCAGCGCCGGCGAACCGGATTTCGACACGCCGGCCTTCATCCGCCAAGCCGCCGCCGCCGCCCTGGAGGCCGGCCACACCCGCTATGGCCCCGCCGCGGGCGAACCGGCCCTGCGGGAGGCGATCGCCGCCAAGCTCAGCCAGGACAACAGCGTCGCCACCACGGCCGATCAGGTGCTGGTGACCAACGGCGGCAAACAGGCGCTCTACAACCTGTTCCAGGTGCTGCTGGGCCCGGGGGATGAGCTGCTGCTGCCGTCTCCCTACTGGCTCAGTTATCCGGAGATCGCCCAGCTGGCCGGCGCCAGCGTGCGCCTGATCCGCAGCACCGCCGCCGAGGGCTTTCGCCTCGACCCGCAGCGCCTCGAGGCGGCCATCACCCCCGCCAGCAAGCTGCTGGTGCTCAACAGCCCCTCCAACCCCACCGGCATGGTGAGCAGCCGGGCCGAGCTGGAGGCCATTGCCGCGGTGCTGCGGCGCCACCCCCACGTGGCGGTGGTGTGCGACGACATCTACGAATTCCTGCTGGCCCCCGGCCACCGGCACCACAGCCTGGCGGCCCTGGCCCCCGACCTGGCCGATCGGGTGTTCAGCGTCAACGGCTTCGCCAAGGGCTGGGCCATGACCGGCTGGCGCATCGGTTGGCTGGCCGGCAACAGCACCGTGGTGAAGGCGGCCATCGCCCTGCAGAGCCAGAGCACGAGCAATGTCTGCAGCTTTGCCCAGTTCGGCGCCCTGGCGGCCATCAACGGCCCCCGCGACTGCGTGCACACCATGGCGGAGCAGTTCAACCGCCGCCGCCGCCTGCTCAGCGATGGGCTGCGGGCCATCCCCGGGCTCACCCTGCTGCCCCCCGAGGGGGCCTTCTACGCCTTCCCCGACATCAGCAGCACCGGGCTCGACTCGATGACCATCTGCAACCGGCTGCTGGAGGAGCAGGGGCTGGCGGTGGTGCCCGGGGTGGCCTTCGGCGACGACGGCTGCATCCGCCTCTCCTGCGCCGCCTCCGAAGCCACCCTGGAGGATGGCCTGGCAAGACTGGATCGGTTCCTCCGCGGCCTCTAAGCCGCCCCCTTAGATGCGCATCTCCCTGCGACGGGCCCTGGCCACGGGCCTCAGCCTGGCACTGCTGCCGGCGGTGCTACCCCCCACACCCTTGGCCCCCGGCCTGACGGGCCCATTGGCAGCCCAGGCTGATCCGGCGAAACAGCTGCCGGTGCTGCGCATCAGCGCCATTCCCGACCAAAACCCCGAAAAACTCAACCGCCTCTACGGCTTGGTGGCCGGTGAGCTCAGCCGCCAGCTGAGCGTGCCGGTGAAGTATGTGCCGATGACCGACTACGCCGCTGCGGTGACCGCCTTCCGCACCGGCGATCTCGATCTGGTGTGGTTCGGGGGGCTCACCGGTGTGCAGGCCCGCCTGCAGAAACCCAGTGCCCGGGTGCTGGCCCAGCGCGACATCGACGTGTCGTTCCGGAGCATCTTCATCGCCAACACCCGCAGCGGCCTGCAGCCGGTGCGCACGATTGACGGCCTGCGCGAACTCAGGGGGCGCCGCTTCACCTTCGGCTCCGAGAACTCCACCTCTGGCCGGCTGATGCCCCAGTACTTCCTGGCCCAGGCGGGGGTGAAACCGAGCCAGTTCGCCGGTGGAGCCCCCGGTTTCAGCGGCAGCCACGACGCCACCATCGCCCTGGTGCAGAGCGGGGCCTACGAGGCCGGCGCCGTGAACGAACAGGTGTGGCGCGCCAGCCTGCACAACGGCAAGGCGAGCCGCGCCAAGGTGATGGCCATTTGGACCTCACCGGGCTACCCCGATTACCACTGGATCGCCCAGGGCAACCTCGATGCGCGCTATGGCAAAGGCTTCACCGCCAAGCTGCAGAAGGCGATCCTGAGCTGGCGCCCCAGCGACCCGGAGCAGAAGGTGATCCTGGGGCTGTTCGGCGCCCAACAGTTCATCAAGGCCACCCCGGGGGAGTACAAGCGCATCGAGCAGGTGGGCCGCGAGATCGGCAAGATCCGCTGACCCGCCAGCCCCCTGGCCAGCCAGAGCAGAATGGGGGGCATCAGCCCTGGGCCCCTCCCCTGCGATGACGCTGCTGATCGACCTGGTGCTCGTGGTGGCGGGCCTGCTGCTGTGGCAGCGCAGCTGCAGCGAGGGCGATGACGTGTGGGTGCTGTTCCTGCGCAGCCTGGCGGTGATCGACCTGGGGGTGGTGGTGCTGGGCAACGGCGTGCTCTGGGTGGAGCTGGGGCTGCTGGCCCTGGTGCTCAGCCTGCCCTCGGTGGCGCGGCTGGAGCGGCGGGAGCGGCGGCCATGAACCCCCGCGGCCCCGACCTGGTGGAGCTGGCGCTGGTGGGCTTGATCCTGGCGCTGATGGCCTTCCGCTTCGGCTAGGCACCGGCCACCGGGCAGCATGGCCTGATGGCCGTCACCAGCCCAACCCCCCAGCCCCCAGCGGTGCTCGAGCTCCGGCAGATCCATGTGCCGGGCCGCGGCCAGCCGCGGCTGGATGGGGTGTCGTTGCAGTTGCGGCCCGGGGAGCGGGTGGCGCTGCTGGGGCCCAGTGGCGCCGGCAAGAGCACCCTGCTGGCGGTGGCCAACGGCCTGCTCAGCCCGGCGGCGGGGCAGGTGCTTTGGCGGGGAGAACCGCGGGCCAGGGGTGCCCGGGCCCGGCGCCGCCAGCAGGCGCGCATCGGCACCCTCTGGCAGGACCTGCGCCTGATCGACGAACTGACGGTGCAGCAGAACCTCAATTGCGGCCGGCTGGCGCAGTGGGGCTGGCCGCGGGCGGTGCTCAACCTGCTGCTGCCCCTCGAGACCAACGCCTGCCGCGACACCCTGCGCCAGCTCGACCTCGACCCCGACCTGCTGGAGCAACCGGTGTCGCTGCTCTCCGGAGGCCAACGGCAGCGGGTGGCGATCGCCCGGCTGCTGCGCCAACACCCGACCCTGTTGCTGGCGGATGAACCCCTGGCCAGCCTCGACCCACGGTTGGCACAGGAGTTGCTGGAGCTGCTGCTGCTCCATGGCCAGGCACCGCGGGCGCTGCTGCTGAGCCTGCACCGCCCGGATCTGCTGGAGGGGTTCGACCGGGTGATCGGCCTGCGCCAGGGGCGCCTGCAGTTCGATTGCCCTCTGGCCGCCCTGCAACCGCAGCAGCTGCAAGCGCTCTATGCGGAATCCGCGGTGCCGGTGCCGCATCCCCTGCCATGAAGCCCGCCGCGCCGCTGCTGCCGCTGCTGCCGGCCCTTGTGCTGCTGCCGATGGCCCTGGTGCTGCCGGGGTTGCTGCACGGCGGGGGCTGGGAGCCGCTGGGGGCCTTTGCGGCGGCGGCGCTGCACCCCAGCGGCGACCCGCTGGTGCTGGGGTCCCTGGTGGGGGGGCTGGGCATCACCGTGGGCATGGCCCTGCTGGGCTGGGCGATGAGCCTGCTGCTGGGGGTGCCCCTGGGGCTGCTCAGCTCCCGGCTGCTGTGGCGCAGCCTGGTGGGCACGGCCCTGCCGGCAGAAGCATTGCGACGGTTGCTGGCGGTGCCCCGCTCGATCCACGAGCTGATCTGGGGGTTGCTGCTGCTGCAACTGGTGGGGCAACAACCGGCGGTGGCCGTGCTGGCCATCGCCATTCCCTTCGGCGCCCTGGTGGCGCGGGTGGTGAGCGATCTGCTCGATGCCCTGCCCGAGCGCAATCTGCAGGGCCTGATGGCGGCGGGCACGCCGGCGCCGACGGCGCTGCTCACCGCCCTGGGGCCGCCGTTGCTGCCGGGGTTGATCAGCTATGGCGGCTACCGGCTGGAGTGCGCCCTGCGCAGCGCCACCCTGCTGGGGGTGTTCGGCCTGGGGGGCCTCGGCAACGACCTCCTGCTGACGCTGCAGTCGCTGCAGTTCCGCGAGCTGTGGAGCGGGCTGTGGTTGCTGCTGGCGGTGATGCTCAGCCTCGAAGCGCTGGTGTCGGCGCTGCGGCGCCGCTGGAGCATGCCGGCGCGGCTCGCCCTGGAGCAGCGCCAGCCCGTGGGCCGCAGCAGCCGCGAGCTGGTGCTGGCGGCCGCGGCCCTGGTGCCGTTGTTGCTGGGGGTGGGGCGGGCCCTGGCGGTGGACCCGGCGGCCCTGCTGCACTGGCAGAGCCTGCCGCCCCTGCCCGCCGGCGGTTGGCAGGCGGCCCTGCAGCTGCCCTGGCTGGCGCTGGTGGGGCAAACCGTGCTGCTCACCGGGCTGGCGGCGGCCCTGGCGGTGGGCGGTGCGCCGCTGCTGTTGCTGCTGGTGGCGCCCTGGCGCTGGGGGCGCTGGCTGCTGCGGCTGGTGTGGGCCCTGGGAAGGCTGTGGCCACCGCCGCTCACGGCCCTGCTGCTGTTGTTTCTGTTCAAGCCGAGCCTGTGGATCGCCGCCCTGGCCCTCGGTTTCCACAACCTCGGCATCCTGGGCCAGGGCGGCGATCCACAGGCT
>JBIKKZ010000139.1:0-5052 GCA_044360095.1 Vulcanococcus sp.
AGGTTGAACGCCATGGTGCAGATGCCCATGGAGGTGAACCAGATGCCCACCACCGGCCAGGCACCCAGGAAGAAGT
This sequence comes from Vulcanococcus sp., assembly GCA_044360095.1. GTDB lineage: Bacteria > Cyanobacteriota > Cyanobacteriia > PCC-6307 > Cyanobiaceae > Vulcanococcus. Next base: position 77 of record JBIKKZ010000139.1, read on the forward strand.
GCAGGCTGCGGCTATTGTTGAAGCTGGCGTATTGGAAGATCAGGCGACCGAAGTAACCGTGGGCGGCCACGATGTTGTAGGTCTCCTCCTCCTGGCCGAACTTGTAGCCGTAGTTCTGGCTTTCGGTTTCGGTGGTTTCACGCACCAGCGAGCTGGTCACCAGCGAGCCGTGCATGGCGGAGAACAGGCTGCCACCAAACACACCGGCCACACCCAACATGTGGAAGGGGTGCATCAGGATGTTGTGCTCGGCCTGGAACACCAACATGAAGTTGAAGGTGCCGCTGATGCCGAGGGGCATGCCGTCTGAGAAGGAACCCTGACCGAAGGGATAGATCAGGAACACGGCAAAGGCAGCCGACAGCGGAGCGCTGTAGGCCACACAGATCCAGGGGCGCATGCCGAGGCGGTAGCTCAGCTCCCACTGGCGACCCATGTAGGCGGAAATGCCGATCAGGAAGTGAAAGACCACCAGCTGGTAGGGGCCGCCGTTGTAGAGCCACTCATCGAGGCTGGCGGCTTCCCAGATGGGATAGAAGTGCAGACCGATGGCGTTGCTGCTGGGGATGAGCGCACCGGAGATGATGTTGTTGCCGAGCAGCAGCGAACCGGCAACGGGCTCACGGATGCCATCGATGTCCACGGGGGGAGCAGCGATGAAGGCAACGATGAAGCAGATGGTGGCGGCCAGCAGGCAGGGAATCATCAGCACACCGAACCAACCCACATAGATGCGGTTGTCGGTGCTGGTGACCCATTCACAGAACTGTGACCAGGTGCTGGCACGGCCCCTGCGAAGAGCAGTGGTCATGGAAGAACTCGGCGAAGAACTTGGACGGAATGAAGTGGTTTCAAGCGAAACCAAAACAGTTCGGGTGCCACAACCGTGGCCTGCCCACGCTACGGAGGGTCCGGCGGCATTCCTGGAAGCGTTTCTTAAGTTCAGCCAACCACAATCATCTTCATGAAGTTGTTCATGAAGCATTCATGAAGTTGGTTGAAGCGACGGCCCTGTGCCGCCCCCCTGCTGCTGCAGCCACTGGCGCCCCTGCTGCAGAAATGCCCCCCAATTGAGCTTTTCCGCCTCGGCCGCCTGGGCCACCAGCAGCGGCGCCTGGCGCTGCAGCAAGGCCTGCAGTTCCGCCTCGGGAACCCCGGCCGCCAGGGCCAGGTAATCGGCCATCGCCCGCCCCACCACACGGGTGAGGTAGGCGGCGCTCAGGGCCTGCAGCGCCCCGCCCACCAACCAGGTGGCGCCGTGCAGCTTCACCAACGCCGCCAGACTCTGGCTGCTCCACTCCACCACCCCCAGGGTGAGGGCGGCCCTGGCCAGTTCCGCCGCCGCCGCCTGCAGTTGATCGAGGCCCCAGGGGCACTCCCACAACCGCGCCATCTCCTGCAGCATCAGGCCGTTGGCCGCCGCCAGCACCAGCAGGTCCAGGCTGGGCAGCGGCGCCACCACCACGCCGGCGGCCACGGTCCACTGGGTGCGCTGCAGCAACCGTTGCCAATGCTGGCGCCGCAGGGCCTCCAGCTCCCCCTGCCACTGGCTGTGCAGGGCCTCCAGGCAACGGCGCAGGCTGCGGTCCACCTGGTCGGCGGCCAGGGAGGCCCACCAGCCGTTGAGGGGCTGGAGCTGCTCGGCCAGGCCCTCGGCATCGGCGGGGGTCCAGGGCCAGCAGTGTTCCGCCAGGGCGGCGGGGAGCTGCTGGCGCAGCTGCTGCAGCCAGGGCTGCCAATCGCCGCTGGGGCGGTCCACCAGCAGGCCCACCGGCTGCCCCGCCGGCAGGGCCTCCAGCCAGCGCAGGTCTGCCGCCGTCAGGGGCAACTGCAGCCGGTAAAGCACCAGATCGCAGTGGCGGAAGCGCTCCGGCCACTGCCAGGCCACTGGCGCCTGCGGCAGCGGATGGCTGCGGATCAGCTGCAGCGGCAGGGGGGAGCGCAGCGCCGCCACCAGCGCCGCCTGCTCCGCATCCCCCCAGGGGGTGCAGCCCACCAGGGCCCAATGCAACTGGGGATCGTCGCTGCGCCGGCGCAGCCGCTCCAGCTGCTGGCGGCGGCGGCCATGGTCGTCCTGGCCGTCACCCTCGGCCGCGGGCTGCAGACGCTCGAAACTGGCCAGCACCGCCCCGCAGCGCTCCAGCCAGCCAGCCACGCTGGTGGGCTGCTTGGGGGTGGGCGGCCGCAGCCGCGACCGCAGCAGCCAAAGGCCCCCGGCCGCGGCCCCGAGGCTCAACACCGACCCCAACGGCCCGTGGGCCGTTTCCAACAGCAGCAGACCGCCCCCAAGGGTGAGCCCCAGGGGCCAGTGGCGGATCAGCGTGCGCTGCAGCAGGGTCAACCCGGGGCGGTCTGTGGTGCAGCTGGTTTAGCTCAGCTGGTGTGACCTGCACAGACCCAATAACGTTGGAGGGCACGTGCGCACGCCCGGCCGCCATGGACGGTGTCAGCAGCCTGAAGCCCCGGGGTGACAACCGGGCAGCCGTGCAGCGGGTGCTGCTGGTGGCCCTGGCGGTGAATGTGAGCGTGAGCCTGCTGAAGCTGGTGATCGGCCTGCTCACCGGCTCCCTGGCGGTGCTGGCCGATGCGATGCACAGCGCCACCGACGGCCTCTCCAGCCTGATGGGGCTGATCACCAACAACCTCTCCGACCCCACCCCCGACCGCGACCACCCCTACGGCCACGACAAATTCGAGGCCCTCGGCGCCCTCGGCATCGCCGCCTTCATCCTGGTCACCGCCCTGGAAATCCTGCGCACGGCGGTCGAGCGAATCGCCGGCGGCCTGCGACCCCTGCGGCTCGACGGCCACGACTTGGTGCTGCTGTTGATCGTGCTGGGCTGCAATCTGCTGCTGGCCGGCTATGAGCGCAGCGAAGGCCGCCGCCTGGGCAGCCAACTGCTGCTGGCCGACGCCAAGCACACCACCAGCGACATCTGGACCACCGTGGTGGTGCTGGTGGGCCTCGCAGGCGCCGTGGGCTTCGGCCAGGGCTGGCTCGATGTGGCCCTGGCCATTCCGCTCTGCCTGCTGCTGGTGCGGGTGTGCTGGCAGGTGGTTCGCACCAACCTGCCCTGGTTGGTCGACCAGATCGCCATCGCCCCGGAGGCCATCCACGAGGTGGCCATGGGGGTGCCCGGGGTGCTCAACGTGCACGACATCGCCAGCCGCGGCGTGCTCGGCCAGCGGGTGTTCATCGAGCTCCACATGGTGGTGGACGCGAACGACCTGCCCACCGCCCACCGGATCACCGAGTTGGTGGAGGAGCACCTCGAGCAGCGCTTCGGGCAGGTGCGCTGCACGATCCACCTGGAGCCGCGCGAGTACGCCATCGCCGAGATCACCTTCCGGGGGGCCCATGGCTGATCGGGCCGCCACCGCCAGTGCCTGGCGCCAGCTGCTCACCCCGGCCCTGCGGCAGCGGATCGAGCAGCTGTTGGAGGTGCAGCAACACCAGCGGGGCTGGGCCGCCGAGCGGCCGGTGCTGCTGCTGGAGCGCTGTTGGCTGCGGCTGAAGACGGTGCCCGTGGCCCAGCTGGCGGTGGCCCTTCCCCCCGACAGAAGCGCCGAGGCGCCGGAGCTCAGCCGCTTCCGCCAGCTGCGGGCCGAGGGCTGCGAAGGCTTGGAGGCCCAGGAGCAGTGCTGGCGCGAATTCGGGCGCGAAGCCTGCTCCGAAGCCCTGCGGCGCTTCTGGCGCGCCCAGGAGCAGGGCAACCACGGCTGGACCTTCGAGCGTTACCTGGAACTGTTGGAGCACTACCGCCGCCACCTGGAGACGGAGGGGCCACGGCCCGTGCCGTTGCTTGTGCTGGCCCGCCAGGGCAGCGGTGCCCCCCACGACCTGCACTGGTGCTGGCCGGCCCCTCAGTCCATAGGGCACACTTTCAGCTGACGTCCTGACAGGTGTGCGGCCATGGCCGACGGTGATCACCAGACCTTCGTTCAGCGCGGTGAGCGCGGCCCCCGTGATGGCGGACCTCGTGAGGGCGGTCCCCGTGAGGGCGGCAACCGGGATGCCGGTGGCTTCCGCATCCGGCTGAGCGACAACGAAATGCGTTCCGCCCGGGCCGTGCAGGAGGCCTTCGGGGTGCGCTCCACCGTGGCCGCCCTGGGCCTGTCGCTGCGCACCGTTGCCCAGCTGCTCGAGGAGGGCAAGCTCGATGAGGTGGTGGCGCAGCACCGCGCCAACGCCGGCAGCCGCCCCGGCGGCGGCGGTGGTGGTGGTGGCGGTGGTGGTGATCGCCGCGGCCCCCGCCCCGAGCGGGGTGAGCGCCCGGCCGGCGGCAACCGCCCCAACCCCTTCGCCCGACCCGCCCGGCCGGCGGCGCCGGAACCGTTGGCGGAGCTGGTGACGGAGCTGGTGACGGAGCCGGTGGCGGAGGAACCCGCTGCTGAGACCGCCCCCGAAGCCCCCTCTCAAGCCGCCCCTGAAGCCGCTCCTGAGGCGGCCGCCGACGAGTCCAGCGAGCCCTGAGGCCCGCTACGGCTGGGCGGCAGGCAGAATCCGCCCAGCCATCAGCGGTTCCGGATGCCACGCGCCAGGGTTCTCTCAGGGGTTCAGCCCACCGGCTCCCTGCACCTGGGCAACTGGCTGGGGGCGATCCGCAACTGGGTTGACCTGCAGGACACCCACGACACGTTTTTCTGCGTGGTGGATCTGCACGCCATCACCGTGCCCCACGATCCGCAGCGCCTGGCGGCCGACACCCGCAGCACCGCCGCCCTCTACATGGCCTGTGGCATCGATCCGGCCAAGGCCACGGTGTTTGTGCAGAGCCACGTGCCCGCCCACAGCGAACTCTGCTGGTTGCTCAACGGCGTCACCCCGCTCAACTGGCTGGAGCGGATGATCCAGTTCAAGGAGAAGGCCGTGAAGCAGGGCGACCAAGTGTCGGTGGGCCTGCTCGATTACCCGGTGCTGATGGCCGCCGACATCCTTCTCTATGACGCCGACCTGGTGCCGGTGGGGGAAGACC
>JBIKKZ010000140.1:0-5036 GCA_044360095.1 Vulcanococcus sp.
ACGGCCGCCTCGCTGGTGTCGGGGGGCTCGCTCCAGGGGGCGGAGGTGTAGGCGGGGTCGACGCCCATCACCTCCTGGGTCATCAGACCCACGGTGCCCGCCACCCGGTAGCAGTAGAGGTGCAGCTGCTCAAAGCTGGCGTAGCGGGTGGTGGTGAGGTCCATCCGCATGCCCTCGATCATGTCGAGGTAGGGCTGCAGGGGCTGGGGGTAGCGCTCCAGCGTGTCCACCATCACGCGATCCAGCCCGTCGGTCACCTCGCCGCGGAACAGGGCGCGGGTGCGCTGCTCCCAGGCATCCAGCCGCTCCGCCAACTCCGCCACGGGCCTGGCCTGGGCCTCCGGGCTGTCCATCAGCTCGTCGGTGCGGCGGCACCACACGTAGATGGCCCAGATGGCCCGGCGCTTGGCCGGCGGCATCAGCAAGGTGCCGAGGTAGAAGGTTTTGGCCCACTCAGCGGTTTCCCGCCGGCAAGCCTCGTAGGCCTGCTCCAGCGACGGGATCGCGGTGCCAGGGGCGAGGGCGACCACCACCGCCGCTCAGGCTGCCACCGGCGTGGGGGCGGCCGCCGCAGAGGCCGCCAGGGGGGATTCGGCCACGGCCTGGGCGCAGAGCTTGCCGCTCAGCACCGCCCCCTCCATCGACGCCAAATAGCGCTGCATGGTGTAGCAACCCGCCAGGAAGAAGTTGGGGATCGGGGAGGTCTGGTCCGGGCGCAGCTGCTGGCAGCCGGGCACGGTTTTGTACACCGAGAGGGGTGTTTTCACCACGATCGCCTTACGCAGCTTGGCCTGATCGTTGCCACTGAAGTGCATCGGAAAGAGCCGCTTGAGCTCCTCCATGGTGGCGGCCACGATTTCATCGTCCGGGCGGCCGATCCAGTCCTTCGCCGGGGCAAACACCAGCTCCAGCATCGAGCGCTCGGGATCCTCGTATTCACGGCAGGTGTTGCTCATGTCGGCATACACGCTGAGCAGCGGGCTGCGGCTGAACAGCAGGTGGTCGATCTCGGTGAGCTTGCGGTCGAACCACAGATGGATGTTGATCACCGGCACCCCATTGAGCCCATCGAGCTTCTTGAAATAAGGCATCTGCTTCCAGGGCTCCGGCAGCAGCAATTTGAACGGGTCAACCGGCATGGCGCTCACATAGGCATCGGCGTGGAGCGTGTACCCCTCCTTGCCCTTGATGCCACCGATGCGAAAACCGCTGACGCTGCCATCGGCATTGAGCTCGATTTCGCGCAGGGGGGAGTCGAGGTGCACCTCGCCGCCACGGGCGGTGACGTAATCCACGATCGGCTGGCAGAGGCGCTGGGGGGGATTGCCATCCAGAAACGCCATCTTGGAGCCATCGCTCTCCTGCAGGAAGCGGTTGAGGGCGGTGAGCACCACCGTGCTGGAGATCTCATCGGGGTCGATGAAGTTCAGCGCCTTGGCCATGGCGATGAACACCTCATCGTTGACGCGCTCCGGGATGTTGTGCAGCCGCAGCCATTCGGTCCAGGAGTATTGATCGCACTCCTCCACGTAGTGCTGGCCGCGGAGCATCGCTGGCACCAGCCCCAGCCCAAAGGCGATCTTCTCGGGCCAGGTGAGCAGATCGTTGTTGCCCAGAATCGCCGCCACTCCATTGAGCGGGGCGGGCAGATCGGGGAAATCGAAGCGGCTGTAGGTGCCGGGGGTTTCCTTCTGGTTGAAGATCATCGAGTGGCTCTTCCACTGGAGCCGGTCCTCGATATTCAGCTCACTGAACAGCTGGCGCATGTTGCGATACGCGCCAAAGAAGATGTGAAGACCGGTTTCATACCAGTCGCCGTCGTCGTCCTGCCAGGCGGCCACCTTGCCGCCGAGCACATCGCGGGCTTCCACCACCACGGGGGTGTGGCCGGCGTCGCAGAGGTACTTGGCACAGGCCAAACCGGCCAAACCAGCACCGGCAATGGCGACGCGCATGGGAAACCCCGAATCAGCACGCAACCTTAAGAGGCGCTCTCCGGCCGCTGTTGACCGCCGGCGCGAACGGGTTCCTAGAGTTGCCCCAGCCGGCACCCGCCCCGCATCCCGCCATGGCCGACACCGCATCAGGCAGCACCCTGATCAAATCCACCACCCGCCACGTGCGCCTGTTCTCAGCCCGGGTGGAGAACGGTCAACTGGTGCCCGATCCGAGCCAGCTCACCCTGGACCTCGACCCCGACAACGAATTCCTGTGGGATGCCAGCGCCCAGGACACCGTGCAGCAACGGTTCAAGGAGCTGGTGGAGGCCCATGCCGGCGCCGACCTCAACGATTACACCCTGCGCCGCATCGGATCGGAGCTGGAGGGCAAGATCCGGGAGCTGCTGCAGGCGGGCCAGCTGCGGTACAACCCGGATTGCCGGGTGCTCAATTACTCCATGGGCCTGCCCCAGGCACCCCACAGCCCATGACCCGCTCGCGCGCTGGCCGCGGATACGACAGCGACGACCGCTACGACCGGTACGACGACCCCCGTGAGCGCCGTGGCCGCGACCCCTACGGCGACGGCCGCCGCGGAGGACGGCCCGGCGGTGGCCCCGGTGGCGCCAAGGGCGGTGGTCCCGGCGGCGGTCCCGGCGGTGGTGGCTTTCAGTTCAGTGTGGCCACCGTCGCCGTGCTGGCCGGGGTGCTGATCGTGGGCATCGGCATCGGCACCGGCCTCTCCAGCACCACCCAGGGCGACCAGGGCAACATCGCCAGCTCGCAGCAGCTGGACATGGCGGTGCCGGATCCGGAGTTCTGCCGCCAGTGGGGCGCCAGCGCCTTCGTGATGGACATCGAGCTGTACACCACGATGAACCCCAGCTCCAGCTTCGTGACCCAGCCCTCGCTCAAACCCGGCTGCGTGATCCGCCGGGAGAACTGGAGCGTGCTGCAGAAGGAGGGGGCGGTCACCGCCGAGCAGATGCGCCAGTGCAAACAGCGCATGAACACCTTCGCCTACATCGGCTCGGTCAAAGACAAACCGATCGTGCGCTGCGTCTACCAGACCGACATCACCGAGAACAAGTTCCTCACCAAGGGCGTGGCCGACGACACCGTGGGCGTGACCCCGGAAGCGGATCAGTTCTGAGTCCAGTCAGGTCTGAATCCCACCAGCCCTAGGGCTGGGCTTCCGGAGTTGGTGCCGGCTGGTTCTGCAGCAGGGGCCGCCGCAGGGGGCTGTCGGGGCTGGCGAACACCGGCAGGATCTCCTTGCGGAAGGCATCGGCCGCCCGGGAGCAGTAGCGGGAGGGGTGGCTGATCAGCTTGAGCTGGCGGCGCACCGCGAGGTCGGCCAGGGCAGGACGGTGCAGGCTGCCTGCGGCCAGTTCCCGCTCGATCGACACCACCGGCAGGAAGGCTGCCCCGAGCCCGCTCTGCACCGCATTTTTGATGGCCTCAAAGGAGTTGAGCTCCATCTCGATCTTGAGGCGGGCCACATCCAGGCCGGAGCGGGCCAGCAGCTGGTCCACCATCTTGCGGGTGGTGGACTGGGCATCCAGGCACACAAACCCCAGCCGATACAGGTCGTCCTTGCTCAGTTCGGGCAGGCGGGCCAGGGGGTGCTTGGTGGGCAGCACCAGGGCCAGCTCATCGCTGGCGTAGGGCAACACCTGCAGCAGTTCGTTGAGGTCGCTGGGCAACTCCCCGCCGATGATCGCCAGGTCGATCTGGCCATTGGCCACACTCCAGCCGGTGCGGCGGGTGCTGTGCACCTGCAATTGCACCGCCACATCGGGATACTTCTGGCGGAACAGCCCGATCATGCGGGGCATCAAATAGGTGCCCGTGGTCTGGCTGGCCCCCACCACCAGCGAGCCGCCCTTGAGGTTGTGCAGGTCGTCGAGGGCGCGGCAGGCCTCCTGGCACTGGCTGAGGATGCGGTCGCAGTAGCTGAGCAGCAGGTGCCCGGCCTCGGTGAGCTGGGCCTTGCGGCCACCCCGATCAAACAGCGAGACATCGAGCTGCTTCTCGAGGTTCTGGATCTGCAGGCTCACCGCCGGTTGGGTGACATACAAGCTGTCAGCCGCCTTCTTGAAGCTGCCTTCACTGGCGATGGCCCGCAAAATGCGCAGCTGATCAAGGGTGAAGGGCAGATCAGCCATGCAGGGGCGCTGCGCTTCCACGACGGTGGTGAACTCTAGGGGGGATCAACGGCGGCTCAGGCGACTGGCGAGAATCGCGTCACCCACCGCCAGGCCCTTCCTTGCAGCCCCCCCTGACGGCCCCGAGCGACCTGCACCACAGCAGCTTGGTGATGCTGGCGCTGCTGCTGGGCTTTGCCGTGCTGCACAGCGGCGGGGCCTCCCTGCGGGCCTGGGGGGCCGAGCGCATCGGTGAGCGAGCCTGGCGGCTGCTGTTTGCCGCCGTGAGCATCCCGGCCGCCGTGGTGGTGATCGGCTACTTCCTGGCCCACCGCTACGACGGCCTCAGGCTCTGGAACCTGCAGGATCAGCCGTGGATCGTGCCGCTGGTGTGGGGAGGCACCGCCATCAGCTTTCTGTTTCTCTACCCCGCCACCTACAACCTGCTGGAGATCCCGGCGGTGCTCAAACCCCAGGTGCGCCTCTATGCCACGGGGATCATCCGCATCAGCCGCCACCCCCAGGCGGTGGGTCAGATCCTCTGGTGCGCCACCCACCTGCTCTGGATCGGCAGCAGCTTCATGGTGGCCGCCTGCGTGGGGCTGGTGGCCCACCACCTGTTCGCCGTGTGGAACGGGGATCGGCGCCTGGCCAACCGCTTCGGCCCAGCCTTTGAGGAGCTGAAGGCCAGCACCTCGGTGGTGCCCTTCCGGGCGGTGCTGGATGGCCGGCAGACCCTCGTGCTGGCTGAATTCCTGCGGCCCGCCCAGCTGGGGATCGCCATCGCCATCGGGGTGTTCTGGTGGGCGCACCGGTTCATCGGAGCCGGCGCCACCGTGTTTTCACGCACGGCCCTGGCCCACTGGCTGGGCTGATCCGCACCCCCCAACAGAGCCGCAGAAAGCTTGCTGCGGCCTGCCTACACTCAGGCCGACTGCCCCGCGCCGGA
>JBIKKZ010000141.1:0-5011 GCA_044360095.1 Vulcanococcus sp.
GCCCCAGTAGCCGGCGAAGGGCTCCAGCCGTTGCTTCTGGGGATTGAAGAAGGTGAGCCGGTAGGGGCCGGTGCCCACGAAGCGCTCGTTGAGGAAGCGGCGGCGGTGCTGCCGGTAGGCCCGGGGCGACACCGGTGTGAGGTTGATGGCGCTGAGCAGCTGTGCCAGCGGGCTGTAGGGCCGCTTGAGGGTGAGTTCGAGCGTGTGGCGGTCCACCGCCCGCACGGCGGCCACCCGATCCCCCAGCAGGTAGCTGAGCTTGCCGATGGCCAGAAACCGCTCCAGGCTGAAGGCCATGGCGGCGGCATCGAAGGCGGTGCCGTCGTGGAAGCGCACACCACGGCGCAGCTCCACCCGGGCGCGGCGGCCGTCGGCGCTGAGCTGCGGCCAGCCCACCGCCAGGCTGGGGTGAAGCGTGCCCTGGGTATCGATGCGGTAGAGCGTGTCGCCGATGCCGCTCAGCACCTGCAGCGCACCCACGCTGTAGGCCGCGGCGGGATCAATGCTGTCGAGACGGTTTTTGCTCGCCACCACCAGCCGCTGCTCGGGGTGGGTGGGCAAGCAGCCGGTGAGGGGGGTGACCAGCGACCCCACGCCCAGCACGAGGAGGAGAGGGGCCCAGCGGTTGCGATCAGTCAGCAGCCGCGTCAAGGGCGAGGGCTCAGGGGCGTGGCGCCATTCAAGGGCGGTGCGGCCGGCTGGCGCGCACCTGCTGCAGGGAAATTTCAAACACCTCGGAGCCCTGGCGGGAGAGGGGCCAACGCCGCAACCAGCAGCGGTCGTGGCTGTCATCGACGCTGATCACCTGGTAGGTGTGCTCGTCGCTGGCGAGGGTGACGCAATCACCCTGGTGGAGGGTCATGGGTGGGTGGAGCAATGGGTCGGGGATATTTGGACGGGTTCGGTTGATGGGGGCGCCCCGGACTGGGGCATGTGGCAGGGGATGGACCTCAGCGTTCCGCGTCGCCGGCGGTTGAAGGGTTCGCCGTGATACAGCCCCGCGCTTCCGTCAGCGGATTCGCACGTGGGTCCAATCTGCCTCAGCACCGGATCAGAGGGTGCGCAGGCAGGCGGCAACGGCCTTCACGTGTGGCAGGGCTTCGATGGCGGCCAGGGCGCGGCGGAAGTTGGCCTCCTTCACCTCATGGGTGATCACCACGATTTCGGCATCCGCCGCATCGCCGCTGGTTTCGAACTGCACGATCGAGCGGATTGACACCCCCTGATCCCCGAAGCAGGTGCCGACCCGGCCGATCACCCCGGCCTGGTCGCCGGTCTGCAGCCGCAGGTAGTTGCGGTGCATGGTGAGACCAGGGTCCACCAGTCGGCAGGGGCGCCACTGGCCAGCCGCCAGCAGTGGATCGAGGCCGCCGGCGGCCCCCGTGGCTTCGCGGATGCCGGCGATGTTGAGGATGTCCGCCACCACGGCGGAGGCGGTGGGGCCCGCCCCGGCGCCCGGCCCGTAGAACATCACCCGGCCCACAGGGTCCCCCTCCACCAGGATGGCGTTGTTGACCCCATGCACCCCCGCCAGGGGATGGTCCTTGGGCAGCAGGGTGGGGTTGACCCGCACATCCAGCTGCACAGTGCCGTCGGGGTCGGTGCCGAGGAACTGGGCCGTGGCCACCAGCTTCACCACGTAGCCCAGCTGCGCGGCGTAATTCACATCGCGGGCATCGAGTTGGTCGATGCCTTCGGTGGGGATGGCGCTGCGCTCAATGGCCCCGCCATAGGCCAGCCCCGAGAGGATGGCGATCTTGTCGGCGGCGTCGCCCCCCTGCACATCGGCGGCGGGGTCGGCCTCGGCGTAACCCAGGCGCTGGGCATCCGCCAGCACCGCCCCATAGGCCGCCCCCTCATCGGCCATGCGGCTGAGGATGTAGTTGGTGGTGCCGTTGATGATGCCGCTCACCCGCTGGATGCGGTTGCCGCCGAGCGATTGCTTCAGCGGCTCGATGATCGGGATGCCGCCGCCCACGGCCGCTTCGATCAGCACGTAGACCCCCCGCTCGGCGGCGGCGGCGGCGATCTCTTCGCCGTAGCGGGCGATCACCGCCTTGTTGGCGGTCACCACCGCCTTGCCGGCGGCGATGGCGCGCAGGATCAGGCTGCGGGCTGGCTCCAGGCCACCCATCACTTCCACCACGATGTCCACGGCTGGATCGTCCACCACCGCCTCCGGGCTGGTGCAGACCACCTCGGCGGGCAGGTTCACCGGGCGGGGGCGGTTCAGATCGCGCACGGCCACGCGTTCAAGCGCCAGCTGGCCCACCAGCGGATGGCGCCCCTCGGGGTTGAGCAGGATCTCGGCCACGCCCGCTCCCACCGTGCCGAGCCCGAGCAAGCCGATGCCGATGGTCATGCCGCCGTGAATCCGTGAACGGGGATCTTAGAAATCGGCGAGGGCCTGGGCCTGGGCCTGCATCAGGCGCAGGATGTTGAGGAAGCCGTTGGCCCGCGAGGGGGTGAGGCTGGCCTGCAGGCCCGTGTCCGCCAACACGCTGGCGTCGATGGCGACGGCGGTGGCGGGATCGAGCCCCTCCATCCCTTCGATCAGCAGCGCCAGCAGCCCTTTGGTGATGGCGGCGTCGGAATCCCCCTGCCAGTGCAGCTTGCCGTCCACCAACTGGCCCACCACGTACACCTGCGACACGCAGCCCTTCACCTTGAACGCGTCGGTGCGGAATTCCTCCGGCAGCGGCTGCAGCTTCTTCGCCAGCCACAGCACGTACTCGTAGCGCCGTTTGGGGTCGGCGGTGCTGCTGAGGCGTTCAACGATTTGATCGAGCTTCTGGCTGCCGGAGGCCATCAATGGGGGCGGCGGATGCGCTGGAGTCCCAGCAGCATGGCAGTTGCCCCAAGGCCAATGAGCCCCACCAGCCAGCCGCCTGCCCGGGCCGGCCGCGGCTGCTCGCTCACCCGATCGAGCTGGGCCTGGCCGCGCCGTAGGGGCATCTCCAGGTAGTCGCGGTGGCCAGGCCCCGCATCCACCTGCAGCTCCCACGACCCATTGGCCCCCTTGGGCAGGGCGAAGCTGAGCTGGCCGTGCTGGTCGGTGCGGCCCAGCTCCAGCGCCTGGCCCTGGGGGGGCACCAGGCGCACCACCGCATCACGGGTGGGTTCGCCATTGGAAAACTGGCTGTGCAGCAGCAGCTGATCGCTCAGGCCCCGCAGGGGGCTGAGCTGGCTTTCGATGCCATGGGCCTGGGCCGACCCGGTGGTCAACCCCGCCCACAGCAGGGGCGCCAGGGCCAGCAGCCCGCAGCGGATGGCGCGGCCCATTCAGGCCGACCAGCGGCTGCCGTTGCTGCGGGTTTTTCCCGCCTGCACCATGTGCACCATCGAGCTCACCATCATCGAGAGGGCGTCGCTGGCATCGTCGCGCCCCTTGAGCTCGGCGGCCAGAACCTGCTCGGCGGCGCTGCCGCGGCTTAGGCGGATGCTCGGCCCCCGGCGCGGGCCATCGGACGCCCCCGAGTCGGCCGTGGCCCCCTGGTCGAGGTTGAGGGCCGAGCGGAGGGCGTCGTTGGCCTGAAGATCCACGAAAGCGACGGGTGCCTCTCCTGATCCTGCCAAATCCCAGGGGGCAGCGGTGGGTGATGCCCCCCGGCTTACACAGGTCGCAACCAATGCAGGCCTCCGTCATGCAGCCAGCCATCGAAGGGCACATCCCAGGGATCGCCGGGCAACTGCTCCACCAGGCAGCCCTGGGGCAGCACCACCAGGGCCGGCACCGCCCGCCAGGGGGCCGCGCTGCGCAGGCGGTCGAACCAGCCACCGCCGTAGCCCAGGCGAAACCCCTGGTGGTCGCAAGCCAGGGCCGGCACCAGCAGCAGCGCAAGTTGGTGGGGCTCCAGATCGGGCCCCTGGTTCGGCGCGGGGATGCCCGTGTCATCGGGGCCCAGGGGGCTGCCCTCCCCCCAGGCGCGGTAGTGCAGGGCGCCGCCGCTCACCCGCGGCAGGGCCAGCCGCCCGCGCAGGCCGGGCTCCCCCTCCAGGCCGCGCAGGTCCGGTTCCCCGGTCAGGGGCGAGTAGATCCCCAGCCGGCGCCCCGCTGACACCAGATCCGGCAGCTCCCGGCGGGCGATGGCCAGCAGCGGGCCCTGGGCCGCCGGCAGCAAGGCCGCCCGCTGACGCCGGAACTGGCGGCGCAGCTCAGGCTTTCCGGCGGCGCTGGGCTCCCCCACGGTTCAGCGCTGAAACCAGCCGGTGAGGGCCACCGCCAGGGCATCGGCGGCGTCGTCGGGCCGCGGCGGGTCCTCGAGGTTGAGCTCCCGCATCACCGCATCGAGCACATCGGCCTTGTCGGCATGGCCGTGGCCCGCCAAAGCCAGCTTGATTTGCATGGGCGGAAACTCCACCACCGGCACCCGGAAGCGGGCCAGGGTCATCATCAGCACCCCCCGGGCCTGCACCACGGAGATGGTGGTGCTGGAGCGGTAAAAGAAAAACTTCTCCACCGCCGCCAGCTGCGGCCGCCAGGTGCGCAACAGCTGCCGCAGGTCGCGGGCGATCTCCACCATGCGCTCACCGTCGCTGCGGCCCGGATCGGTGCGGATGATGCCGCAGTCGAGCAGCTGCTGGCGGCCGCACCCGGGGCGCCCGTCCACATCGATCAGCCCATAGCCCACCCGGGCCAGGCCGGGGTCGAGGCCGAGGATCCGCATCAGGGCCCCCGGCGTGGCATCAGGCCGCCAGGGCCAGCTCGAAGGCGGCGCGGTCGGTGGATTCGGGGCGCTCAAACACCTTGCAGAACACCTTCACCACCCGGTCGCCGGAGTCGATCTGCTCGAGGGGGTCCTTGCGCAGGCGGTGGCGCAGGCAGCAGGCGGCCACCCGGGCGATGTCGTCCTCGCCCACCTCGGTGCGCCCCTCAAAGGCGGCCAGGGCGCGGGCGGCGCGGTTGGTCACGATGTCGCCCCGCAGGCCGTCCACGTCCAGCTCGCCGCAGATGGCTGAGATGCGGATGCGCAGGTCGTCATCGATCTGCACCTGGGGCAGGCGCTTCTGG
>JBIKKZ010000142.1:0-4998 GCA_044360095.1 Vulcanococcus sp.
CGCGGGCGCAGCGGTTCTGAAACCAGGCGGGGATCCGCGCGATTTCAAACCAGGACCCCACGAAGCGCTCCAGATCCACCGCCGCCACCGGTTGCACGGCCGCGGCCGGCACCGTTTCCGCCGGCATCACCATCGCCGGCATGGCCAGGGCGAGGGCAAGGCTGAGCGCCAGGGGTTTGGGCATGGCCGGTTTCCGCTGGATTCCCAGCTGCTGCCAGGATTTGATCAAGCTAGGGCCTTGGCGATGGCGCGTTTTCTGATGGTGCTTCAGCCCCGGGAGCCCATGGCGCCTGCGGCGCTGGTGGATGCGCTGGCCCCAGTGCTGCAACGCATCGAAGCCCAAATCGACCACCGCACCCCCGCCCACCTCAGCGCCTTGCTGAGGGGTGGCCTTGAGCAATTGCGGATGCAGTTGTTTGCCGATGTGCAAGCCAAGGCCCATGGGCCCGTGCTGGAGATCACCTTGATGAGCCAGGAGCCCATGGGCAAAGGGGCGCCCCAGACCCGGGCTGTGTTTGACCAGATCCTGCTGGAGGTGTCAGGCCTCGCCCCGCTGCAGTTGGTGTTCCGCTCCGATCGCGACGGTGCTCTGCCCTGACCCGCCCCGCCGCCATGGCCATGAAGGAGCACCGGCGTGGCGAGCTGGCCGGGTTGGCTGCGGCCGTGCTGTTCGGTTGCAGCGCTCCGCTGATCAGCACCTTCACGGCGCAGGGGTCGGCGCTGAGCATCGCGGGGCTGTTGTATGGCGGCGCCACCCTGGCCCTGTGGAGCGTGCGCGGGCTGCGGGGCATTCGGGATGAGGCTCCGGTGGAGCGGCGCGATTGGCCGGCCCTGGCCACGCTCACCCTGCTGGGCGGTGTGATCGGTCCACTGGCGCTGGTGGGCGCCCTGGCCCGCTTGTCCGCCGTGTCGAGCTCGTTGCTGCTGAATCTCGAGGCGGTGTTCACCCTGGCGATTGCCGTGCTGCTGGGGCGCGAGCACCTGGGCCGCCGCGGACTGTTGGCCGCGCTCTGCACGATCGCCGGCGCGGTGCTGCTCTCCGAGGGATCGCTGCAGGGGGCCAGCGGCGTGGGCAGTGCCCTCATGGCCGTGGCCACCCTGGCCTGGGGAATCGACAACAACCTGAGCCAGCGGTTGAGCCTGCGCGATCCCCTGCAGATCGCCTCCCTCAAGGCGGTGGGTGCATCGCTGCCGATGTTGACCCTGGCCCTGGTGTTGGGCGAAACCTTCCCAGCCCTCCCCGGGATCCTGGCGCTGCTGGCCATCGGAGCCCTCGGCTATGGGCTCTCGATCTGGCTGGATCTGTTGGCGTTGCGGAATCTCGGCGCAGCCCGCGAAGCGGTGCTGTTCGCCACGGCGCCGTTTGTTGGTGCGTTGTTTGCGGTGCTGGTGCTGCGTGATGCCGCCAGCCCGCGGTTG
Organism: Vulcanococcus sp.; assembly: GCA_044360095.1. GTDB lineage: Bacteria > Cyanobacteriota > Cyanobacteriia > PCC-6307 > Cyanobiaceae > Vulcanococcus. Next base: position 1,420 of record JBIKKZ010000142.1, read on the forward strand.
TGGGCGGCGGCCGCGTTGATGGGCGCGGGTGTGGCCCTGCTGCTGCGGGAGCAGCACAGCCATTGGCATCACCACGGCTCGCAGCAGCATGCCCATCGCCACCGCCACGACCCCCAGGGCAGCGATCCGCATCACGTGCACCACCACCGGCCGGAGGATCTGGAGGGCACCCCGGAGGATCAGCCCTTCTGGCACGCCCATGACCACCGCCATGACCCGGTGGAGCATGCCCATCCCCATGTGAGTGACGCCCACCACCGGCACCCCCATCGCCACTGAGAGGCGCAGCTGGCTGGGGCCTGGGGTGCTTGTCGCCCCTTGCGATTGGGCCTAGGTATGGGGCGTCTTCGCCAAGCCCGTGGTGCTCAAGCGTGTGCAGCCCCTGATGCTCGCCCTGGTGCTGGGCGGCTCGATCCCGGCTGTGCAGGCCAGGCCCAACCCCGGTGGCCTCGGTGGTCCGGCCTCGGGTGCCGGGGTGCTGCCGGGTGCGGGCTTCGGTGCCCCCGGTGCGCCGGCCGCAGGTGGGGTGGGTGGCCCCGCCTCCGGTGCCGGTGTGCTCCCCGGGGCGGGCTATGGGGCGCCGGGCGTGGGGGGCGGCGGCGTGGGCGGGCCGGCCTCGGGGGCTGGGGTGCTGCCCGGTGCCGGTGTTGGCCGCCCGGGCATCGGCCGTTGATGCCATCAGCCCTGCGCCCAACCGCCGCGGCCATGGTCGTGCTGATGGCTTGCGCGTCGATGGCCGGTTGCCTCTCCCGAGCTCCGCAGCGCAGCGCCGAACGGCTCAACCGTCGCGATGCCCCAGCCAAGCGCCAGTCGCTGGTGCGCCCCGAGCGGCGGCTCACCCAGGCCCGGCGCGACGAACGCCGGCGTGCCGCCCAGCCCTGGCTGTCCAATTGGTAGCCAACTCCGTCGGGCTGCATGCAGAAACTGCATAAGCAAGTGGATTATATTTTTGTGGGAAGATCAAGCCAATTGGCTATTCGGAGTGGTCGTTTCACCCCGCGCCCTTCCGGAGACACTCTGTGGATTCACGGTGCGTGCATCCTGGCGCGTCAGCTTGTGGGCATGTCAGACCCAAAGCCCTCCTGCCCCTACCGGGTGCGCACCCTCACCCACGGTGAACAGGTGGCGGAGCGGGAGGTGTCGGGGCCGCGGTTCAGCTGCCTCGATGCGGCCCAGCGCTACGCCAGCACGCTGGTGAACCACGACCACCTCAGCGTGATTGTGGAGAAGCTGGCCCCTGGGGGCTGCTGGTTGCCCTTGGTGAGTTAGGGGCTGAGCCGAGGCTCAGGCCCGATCACCAGCGGGATCCGCCACCACCCCGGCTGCGACCACCGCCGGCGGGACGGGGTTCAGCCTTGTTGACGCGGATGCTCCGGCCCATCCATTCGACGTTCTGAAGATCGTCGATGGCTTTGGCCTCCTCGGCATCGCTGGCCATCTCCACAAAGGCGAAGCCCCGTTTGCGGCCGGTTTCGCGGTCGAGGGGCAGGCTGCACTTGCGCACGGTGCCGTACTCACCAAACAGGTGTTGCACATCCTCGGCTTCGGCATCGAAGGCGAGGTTGCCGACGTAAATGGTCATCTATTCAAAGCAATGAATCTGTTTCCGATTCTTCGAATGATCCTGAGAACGTTCCTGGCCGAAGTGGAGAAATCCTTGGAACTCGCCCCGATGGGAAGAAACCCGCTGAAGAGTGGTCGTTGAATCACCTTCACCGTAAGTCAGCGCCGGCCTGCCGCGTGCCCCTGGCCCACAAAAAAGCCCCGCAACAACGGGGCTCAGGTCTCTCAGGGTTGCCGGACAGGAGCCCCTGGCAACCGCTTGCATGCTCGCTGGTTCAGGGGCTCCGGCGGCAAAGGTGCACCATCACCACAGATTTACAGAGTTGGCCGGTCAAAAACGGGCCATGGCCGCCACCTTGGCCAGCTTGTCGGCCTCCAAACCACTGAGTTCATCCAGCTGAAGCAGCCCCTCCTTCACCAGGCTGGCGAACACAAACAAGATCCCGTCGAGCCGAAAGGCAAAGCGCCCCTCGATGGTGTGGCGCTCAATGCTCAGAAAATCGTGGAATTGCCAGATCGCCTCGGCAGAGTTGAGCGCATTGGCCTGGGTGCGCAGGGCCGTGATCAGTTGATCGATCGCCCGGCCATGGGCCTGCTCAAAGGCCCGCTCGGCGATGGCTTGTTCGGTTGCCGTCCACCCGTCCACCGCCTGTTGCACCATGGCCATCCGGCTGATGTGTTCGACGCTACTCGCGCTGTTCGGGTCGCGCGAGCGCCCGGCGTTGATGCCGCAGGGCGGGCAAGGCAAACCAGGCCAGGTCTGGCCGGTCGTGATGCTCCCGGTGGTAGCCGAAGTGGTAGCAGGCCAGTAGCGAGAGCCAGGCCGGCCAATCCAGGCTGATGGGGCTGCCGGCAGCGGCGCCGGGGGCACGCTGGCTGCGGTGCGGCAGGTAGGTGCCGAACACAAACAGCTGCAGTGAACTCAACAGCAGCGGCGCACTGCAAAACAGCAGCAGATTGAGCCAGGCGCTGGGGTTGGAGGGCAAGGCCAGCAGCACCAGCAGGCTCCAGGCGGTGAGCAGGCGGGCCATTTGCCCCGGATTCAGGTATCCCGCCATGAAGCGCAGGTACCAGCGGCCTGCCCCGGCGGCCGGGTTGGGGTGGAAATCGGGGTCGGCGTTGGTGGCGGTGTGGCGGTGGTGGTGGTGGTGCTTGCGGCGGCAGCTCCCGTAGGCCAAGCCCGCATACAACCCAAGGGCGGTGAGGCCGAGCCCATGGTTGGTGCGGGGGTGGTGGGGGAGCAGCACACCGTGCATGGCGTCGTGCCCGACGATGAACAGGCCGGTCTGCAGCAGTGTGCGCAGCAGCACCACCGCCACGACCCCCCACCACGGCCACGGGGCCAGATCAACCGCCATCAAGCTGACGGTGGAGGCCCCCCAACCCAACAGCAGCGCCAAGGCCAGGCCTAGGCCTGGGGAGTTGGTCAACGGGCGAATTTGAGCAGCTCGGCCGGGGAGGCCAGCAGGTCGATGGCCACGAAGTAGATCTTGCCGTCGGGGTTGAGCAGGAAGCGCCAGGCCACATTCATGCCGATGCCGGCGCCAAACCAGGGGGTTTGCACCTTGCCGGTGACCTTGATCTGCGTGAAGTCGCCCTCGGTGGGCTCGGCGTAGCCGCGTTCGGGCAGCAGCCGCAGGTTCTGGCAGTCCTCACGGAAGAAGCGCAGGATCGCTTCGCTGCCCACGATCGGCTTTTGGAACGGCGGCTGCAGGGCCCCATCCGGCAGGAACAGCTGGATCAGGTTGTCGAAGTCGTTGGCGTTCAGCAGATCCATGTAGCTGGTCACCGTGGGGTTGATCACCCCTTCGATGAACACCTTTTTGCGCTGCTCTTCCGGGGTGGGTGGGGTCACCGGCTCCATCACCCGCTGGCCTTCGCCCTTGGCGGGGTCGAAGCCCATGTCCACCACAAAATTGCGCAGCAACGTGATCTGCTGGCCCTGCTCCACCTCCTGCACGGAGCGCAGCACGGCGGAGGCGTTGGCGGAGAGCTGATACCCCTCCGGGATCGGGG
>JBIKKZ010000143.1:0-4944 GCA_044360095.1 Vulcanococcus sp.
CAGGGGCCGGATGCCCTGCTGCGGGGCATGGATGCGGTGGTGGTGCCGGGCGGCTTCGGCAACCGCGGCGTGGATGGCAAGGTGGCGGCGATCCGCTGGGCCCGCGAGCAGCGGGTGCCCTTCCTGGGGCTCTGCCTGGGGATGCAGTGCGCCGTGATCGAGTGGGCCCGCAACCAGGCGGGTCTGGCCGGCGCCACCAGCGCCGAGCTGGATGCCGACAGCCCCCATCCGGTGATCCACCTGCTGCCGGAACAGCAGGACGTGGTGGACCTGGGGGGCACCATGCGCCTCGGTGTGTACCCGTGCCGGCTGACGCCGGGCACCCTGGGCCAGCGGCTCTACGGCGATGAGGTGGTGTATGAGCGCCACCGCCACCGCTACGAGTTCAACAACGCCTACCGCAACCTGTTTCTCGAGTCGGGCTACGAGATCAGCGGCACCTCACCGGATGGCCGCCTGGTGGAGCTGATTGAACTCAAGGACCACCCCTTCTTCACCGCCTGCCAGTACCACCCGGAATTCCTCTCCCGCCCCAGCCGGCCCCACCCCCTGTTCCGAGGCCTGATCGAAGCGGCCCAGCGGCGGCTGCCCGCCTCCCCCAGCGAGGCCCTCCAGAGCCAGCAGGCCGGTGGCTTCAGCGGCGGGCAACGCCCCCTCCCCTCCCCCTCCGCATGACCGCCGCCGCGGCGGTGGAGCCCCCCACACTGCCGGTGGTGGAAACCTTCCACTCCCTGCAGGGGGAGGGGATCCACGCCGGCCGCAGCGCCTTCTTCATCCGGCTGGGGGGCTGCAGCGTGGGCTGCAGTTGGTGCGACACCAAGCACTCCTGGCCGGCGGAGGTGCACCCCCGCCGCCCCCTAGAGCAGCTCTGCGCCGAGGCCCAGGCGGCGGCGGCGGCCGGGGCCGCCTTTGCGGTGATCACCGGCGGCGAACCGCTGGAGCACCGGCTTGATCCGCTCTGCAACACCCTGGCGGCGGCGGGGCTGCCCCTGCACCTGGAAACCAGCGGCGTGGGCGCCTGGAGCGGCCAGTTCCAGTGGATCAGCCTCTCCCCCAAACCCCACCGCCCTCCCAGCGGTGACGCCCTGCGCCGCTGCCACGAACTGAAGGTGGTGTTGCACGAGCCCAGCGATCTGGCCTTCGCCAAGGCCATGGCCGCCGCCGCCCTCACGGGTCGCAGCCCCGCCGAGCCCGGCCCGGCGCTGCTGCTGCAACCGGGCTGGGACTGCCCCGAGGGCCAGCGGCTGGCGGTGGCCTTTGTGCAGGCCCACCCCCACTGGCGCCTCAGCCTGCAGAGCCACAAATGGCTGGGGGTGCGTTAAAGCGCCAGGGCCGGCCGCAGGGGCTCCAGGGGCCGCCACAGGCGCCAGCGCAGCTCCAGCCGCTCCGGCAGATACACCACGATCGGCAGGCTCACGGTGTAGGGCGCCAGCACGGGGTCACCGCCGAGGGTGACGAAACGGATGGGCTTCGGCTGGCCCGGCGGACAGGCCATCAGCGTGGTGATCGCCAGGCCGGCGTTGGGCCCCTCCAGCCGGTAGATGGGGTAACCCCAGCCCGGCACATCGCTGGCCCGCAGCTGGCCGCTGATGCGGCGGATGTTGCAATCCACCGGCATCTCCTGGCCCACCACCAGCTGCACCCGCCAGCCGCTGGGGTCGCTGGCCACGCCGCCGGCGGGCACCGGGGGCAGCACGCCGGGCAGCTGGATCACCCAGCGCCGCTCCCCCGGGGCCGGCTTGGGGTAGGGGCTCAAATCCAGCCGGGGGATGGCCTGGCCCGCCGGGGCCATCAATGGAGCGATCGCCAACGCGACGGCCAACAGCGGGCCATGGGAATGCCATCGGGCCATGGGCAGACACACACCTCGGCTGGGCATCATGGAGCTGGAACCCCCGATGCGCTTTGCCCACCGCCATTGCCCTGCTCTCCGGTGGGCTGGATTCCGCCACCGCCGCCGCCCTCGCCCAGGAGGCCGGCCAGCGGGTGATCGGCCTGTCGTTCGACTACGGCCAGCGCCACCGCCGCGAACTGGAAGCCGCCGCCACCGTGGCCGCAGCCCTGGGGCTGGCGGAGCACCACACCATCCAGGTGAACCTGGCGGCCTGGGGCGGCTCGGCCCTCACCGATCCGGCCATCGCCGTGCCCAGCACAGGCGTGCAAGAGGGTGTGATCCCCAGCACCTACGTACCGGGCCGCAACACGGTGTTCATCGCCATCGGCCTCAGCCTGGCGGAGGCGCGCAGCGCCGAACGGCTGGTGCTGGGGGTGAACGCCGTGGACTACTCCGGCTACCCCGACTGCCGGCCCGACTACCTGGCGGCCTTCCAGCAGCTGGCCGACCTGGCTAGCAAAGCCGGCCGCGAAGGCCACGGCACCAGGCTCTGGGCGCCGTTGGTGCAGTGGAGCAAAACCCAGATTGTGCGGGAGGCCCTGCGGCTGGGGGTGCCGGTGCAGGACACCTGGAGCTGCTACAGCGGCGGGGAACAACCCTGCGGCGTGTGCGACAGCTGCCGCATCCGTAACGCCGCCTTGATCGAAGCCGGCCGGCCGGACCTGGCCAGCCGCACCAGCCCAACGTGAACAGCGGACCCACCGGCGCCACACCCCTGCGGCAGCCGTTGCCGTGGCGCGAACCGGGGGCGGTGGCCGCCGCCCTGGCGACCCACTGGGGGCCCGAGGGCCTGATCTGGCTGGATGGCGACGGCAGCGCCCTAGGGCGCTGGATCACCCTGGCGGCCGACCCGCTGGAGCAGCACTGCTGCCGCGGGCTGCCCGGCCAGGCCGGCGCCAGCGACCCCTTCGCCCAGCTGGCGCAGCTGGGGCCAGGGCACTGGTGCGGCTGGCTCAGCTACGAGGCGGCCGCCTGGGTGGAGCAGGCCCAGCACTGGAAGGCCGACGCCATGGCCAGCCTCTGGATCGCCCGCCACGATCCGGTGCTGCGCTTCGATCTGCAACGGCAGCAGCTGTGGATCGAGGGCCAGAATCCAGCCAGGTTGGCGTCGCTGGCCCGGTGGCTGGAGGCGCTGCCCGATGCGGCCAACCCGGCCCCGGACGGGCCCTGGCCCGGCCTGCCCCGCGAGCACTGGCACTGGCACACCGACAGCCACACCTTCGCCACCGGCGTGGAGCAGCTGCGGGAGTTGATCGCCGCCGGCGACCTGTTCCAGGCCAACCTCACCGCCTGCTGCAGCACCGATCTGCCGGCCAACGGGCCGCTGGGGGCCGCGGCGGCCCTGCCCCTGTTTCTGCAGCTGCGCCGGTGCTGCCCGGCCCCCTTCTCCGGGCTGGTGGTGGCCGCGGGCGCCGCCGCCGGCGAAGCGGTGATCTCCGCCTCACCGGAGCGGTTTCTGCAGCTGAGCGCCAGCGGCGCCGTGGAAACCCGGCCGATCAAGGGCACCCGCCCGCGCCGGGCCAACCCCGAGGCCGATGCCGACCAGGCCGCCGAGCTGGTGTGCAGCACCAAGGACCGGGCCGAGAACGTGATGATCGTGGATCTGCTGCGCAACGACCTGGGGCGGGTGTGCGTGCCCGGCTCAATCGCGGTACCGCAGCTGGTGGGCCTGGAGAGCTACCCGCAGGTGCATCACCTCACCTCGGTGGTGACGGGTCAACTGCGGCCTGGCAGCACCTGGGTGGACCTGCTGCGGGCCTGCTGGCCGGGGGGCTCCATCAGCGGTGCCCCCAAACTGCGGGCCTGCCAACGGCTGGCGCAACTGGAACCCGTGGGCCGCGGCCCCTACTGCGGCTCGCTGCTGCGCCGCGACTGGGACGGCAGCGTCGACAGCAGCATCCTGATCCGCACCTTGCTGTTGCACGGCCACCGGCTGCGCTGCCATGGCGGCTGCGGCATCGTGGCCGATTCCGACCCCCAGGCGGAGGCCGAGGAGCTGGGATGGAAATTGCACCCGCTGCTGGAGGCCCTGGCGTGAACCCCACCGCAACGGCCGTGGCCTGGATTGGCGGCAGCTGGGGCGCCCCGGAGGAGCTGCAGCTTCCCCTGGCGGACAGGGGCCTGCAGCTGGCGGATGGCCTGTTTGAAACCGTGTGGGTGGAGGGTGGACGGCCGCAGCTGCTGCAGGCACACCTGCGCCGCTGGCGGCAGGGCGCGGAGCTGCTGGGGATGGCCCCACCACCCGCGGAGGCAGCCCTGGAACCGCTGCTGCAGGAGGCGATCAGACGCGCTGGCGGCCAGGGTGCCCTGCGGCTCAACTGGAGCCGCGGCGACCACCGGGGCCGGGGCCTCGACCTGCCGGAGGGCCCGCCCACGGCGGAGCAGCACCGCTTCTGGTTGCAGCTCACCCCTTGCAAGGCGACGTTCACCCCCCTCACGGCGATCGTGAGTCGCCAAGAAACGCGCAACGGCTCCAGCCTGCTGAGCCGTTGCAAAACCTTCGCCTACGGCCAGGCGATCCAGGCGCGCCGGGAGGCGCGTGGCGCCGGGGCCGATGAGGCCCTGCTGCGGGGCAGCGGCGGAGAGCTCAGCTGTGGCGCCAGCGCCAATGTGCTGGTGCAGCGCCGGGGGCACTGGCTCACGCCAGCGCTGGGCAGCGGCTGCCTGCCCGGGGTGATGCGCGGGCGGCTGCTGGAGCTGGGGCTGGCCGCCGAGGCCCGACTTGAGCCTGCAGCCGAGCCGGGCGACCGCTGGCTGCTGATCAACAGCCTCAGCTGCCGGCCCGTGCTGGCCTTGGAGGGCCAGCCCATGGGGGACTGGCCGTCAGCGGCGGCCGATGCCGAACGGCTATGGCGCCGCCTGCTAGTGCCCGAAGGGCTGGGTCAGTTGCAGCCCTGCACCGAGATCCGGTAGGTGAAGCCGGTGGCAGCCTGGTCGGCGCTGGCACCGATCTTGAAGTTCACCTGGCTCACGGTTTTGCCGGGCACGGCCTGCACGGTCCACTGGCGGCCGGTGCCCATCTGCGGGGCATACGACTCATTAATCACCTG
>JBIKKZ010000144.1:0-4932 GCA_044360095.1 Vulcanococcus sp.
TGCCGGCCGCTGCGCAGGTATTCGGGGGTCACCCCGAAACGGCCCGAGGCGATCTGTTTGATCGCCGAGCAGGCGGTGTCGCCGTTGCGCAGGCCGTTGAGGGTGGGGAGGGTGGCAGAGCGGCCCTCGCCATCCACGTCCGCCAGCACCCGGAAGCGGGCCGGATCCTCGCCGCCCTCGCCGCTGTTGCTCTTGCCGCCAATGCGGTTCATGGCGATGGCCAGCACCTCATGGGCTTCCCGCGAGAGGGCCCCAAGGCTCATGCCACCGGTGCAGAAGCGGCTGCAGATGCTCTCCACGCTTTCCACCTGGTCGAGGGGAAGGGGGGTGGCGGCGGCCTTGAGCTCCAGCAGGTCGCGCAGGGCGGTGACGGGGCGGTTCTCGAGCAGGGTTTTGTAGGTGGAGAAATGGTCGTAGCCGGGGCCCGCCTCCACGGCGGCATGCAGGGCCTTGGCCATCTCCGGGCTGTTGAGGTGGTACTCACCGCCGGTGCGGTACTGCACGAAGCCCATGAACTCGAGCTTGCTGCGGTTGAGCTCGGGGAAGGCTTTGGTGTGGAAGCTGAGGGTTTCGTTGGCGAGCTCCCGCAGGCTGAGGCCGGCCACACGGCTGGTGGTGCCCTTGAAGGCGAGCTCGATCAGATCGGCGCCGATGCCGATGGCCTCAAAGATTTGGGCGCCGTGGTAGCTGGCCAGCAGCGAGATGCCGATCTTGGAGAGGATCTTGCGCAGGCCGTCCTCGAGGGCCTTGCGCACGTTGGCCTGCACCAGATCGGGGGTGAGGGCCGGCAGCTTGCCGCGCTCGATGTTGGTTTGCACCTTGGGCTGCGCCAGCCAGTGGCGGGCCGTTTCCCAGGTGAGCCAGGGGCAGACGGCACTGGCGCCGTAGCCAATCAGGCAAGCCAGATGGTGGGTGCTCCAGCACTGTGCCGTGTCCACCACCAGGGAGGTTTGCAGGCGCAGGCCAAGGTTGAGCAGGTGGTGGTGCACCGCCCCCACCGCCAGCAGCGGCGGGATGTAGGTGGTGGTGGCGTTGATGCCGCAGGGCTGGCCCTGGGCATTGGTGCGGTCGGAGAGCACCAGGATCTGGGTGCCGGCGCGCACGGCGGCTTCGGCCGCCGCCTTCAGCTCCGCCAGGGCCGCCGCCAGCCCAGCGGGGCCGGCGGTGATCGGCATCAGGGTGGAGAGGGTGCTGCAGGCCAGGCCCTGCTGGGCCACGGCCGCCAGCTCCGCCTCATTGAGAATCGGGCTGCTGAGGTGCAGCACCGCGGCGGCATCGGCCTGGGGGCGCAGCGGCGAGCGGCGCTTGCCCAGGTGCATCTCCAGGCTCATCACCAGCTTTTCCCGCAGGGGATCGATCGGCGGGTTGGTGACCTGGGCGAAACGCTGCTTGAAGTAGTCGTACAGCAGGTGGGGCTTGTCGGAGAGCACCGCCAAGGGGATGTCATCCCCCATGCAGTAGGTGGGCTCCTTGGCGGCGCCGGCCATGTCCTCGATCACGAGGTCGAAGTCTTCGGCGGTGAAGCCATAGGCCGTCTGCAGCTGCAGGAGCTCGAGATCCCCCAGCTGGCGCTGCTGGGCCCAGGGTTGGGCGCCGAGGCTGCGGCGGTGCGCCGCCAGCCACTGGCCATAGGGATGGCGCTGGGCCACCTCCTGCTTCACCTCCCAGTTGCGCAGCAGCCGCCCCTGTTCGAGATCCACCGCCAGCATCTGACCGGGGCCAAGGCGGCCCTTCTCCACGATGCGGCTCTCCTCGAGCTCCACCACCCCGGTTTCCGAGCCCATCACCACCACCCCATCGCTGGTGATGCAGTAGCGGGCGGGGCGCAGGCCGTTGCGATCGAGGGTGGCCCCCACGCTGCGGCCGTCGGCAAACACCAGCAGGGCCGGGCCGTCCCAGGGCTCCTGGGTGCAGGCGGAATACTCGTAGAAGGCCTGGATGGCCGGTTTGTCGTCGAGCTCGGGCTGGTCGCGGAAGGCCTCCGGCACCAGCGTCAGCAGGCTTTCGGTGATCGGACGGCCGCTGCGCACCAGCAGCTCCAGGGTGGCGTCAAGGTTGGCGGAATCGCTGAAGGCCGGGTTCACCACCGGCTTGAGATCCGCGGCGGCTTCGCCCCAAACCGCATCGAGCTCCGCCTCGGCGGCGCGGGCCCAGTTGAGGTTGCCCAGCAGGGTGTTGATCTCGCCGTTGTGGCCCAGCAGCCGCATCGGCTGCGCCAGGGGCCAACGGGGCAGGGTGTTGGTGCTGAAGCGGCGGTGGTACACCGCAAAGCTCACGGCAAAGCGGGGATCACGCAGGTCGCCGTAAAAGGAGGAGAGCACCTCCGAGCGCACCATCCCCTTGTAAACCACGGTGCGGCCGCTGAGGGAGGCGAAATACAGGTCGCCGGGGCCGGCCCCCCACACCTCGCGGGCGCGGTCGCCGCAGCGGCGGCGCAGGCGGAACAGCAGGGCCTCAAGCGCATCGCCCTCGCCATCGGCGGCCAGCAACCACTGCTCGATTGCCGGGGCCGTGCCGCGGGCCAGGGGCCCCAGCACCGCCGCGTCCACGGGCACCGGGCGCCAGCCCAGGCTGCGCAGGCCCAGACGCTCGGCCTCCTGGTCACAAAACTGGCGGGCCTGGTCGCGCCGCTGGGCATCGGCCGGCAAAAAGGCCATCCCCAAGCCGCGGGGGGCGCCAGCATGGGCCGCCGCCGCGGGCCACACCGCCTCCAGGAAGCCCCAGGGGATGCCGCAGAGCACACCGGCGCCGTCGCCGGAGTCACCGTCGCCGCCACAGCCGCCGCGGTGCTCCATGCAATCGAGGCCCCGCAGGGCCTGCTGCAGCAGCCAATGGCTGGCCTCACCCTTGAGGCTGGCCAGAAAACCCACCCCGCAAGCATCCTTCTCACCGGCCACGGCCGCGGGGGCCGGGGTGTCGCGATGGGGCCATTCAGGGCGAGAGAACAGCGACATAACCCGGCGACAACCTGAACTGAAGAACGGAGTGGGGCGGGTCAGCACCGTGGCGCCCCCGCCTCTGGCCTGGCCATTGCGGAGGGTTCAGCAGCTGGCTCAGCCGCTGAAAGCCCGCAGGATGCCCAAGCTGATGGCCGATCGCGCACGGCCGCAGGGCCGCGCTGCCAAACGACGATCCTAAAAGCTGGGGCGCTCGATCCGCCCTGGGCGCCGCCGCTACCGTGGCGCCACCTGTGGCGGCGGACCGATGGCACCCCTGCCCGCGCTGGTGGCGCTGCTGCCCGGGATTCCGCTGGTGCCGCCCCCAGCCCTGGAACCGGGGGCCCCACCGGCCCGCAGCCAACCCGCCAATCGGCCAGTCCCCTTGGCCAGGGGCCAGGGGGACTGGCTCGAGATCAACGGATTGCGCCAACGGGCCCGCTGGCGCATCGAGCAGGGCGAGCTGTGGCTGCCCCTGGAGGTGCTCGATGGCCAGCTGGGCGTGAGCCGCAGCCCCGCCGGCGCCGAGGGCCTGGAGCTGGAATGGTTCGGCGTGCGGGTGCCGGTGCCCCCCAGCCAGCAGCGCAGCCTCGACGACGAAGTGGCCGTGCCCACCGGCGCGCTGTTGCGGGCCCTGGGGGTGCGCATCCAACAGCGCCAGGGCACCTTGGAACTGCAGCTGCCAGTGGCGGAGCTGCTGGCGGTGCGCAGCCGCGACCAGGGGCTGGGGCAGCGGCGGGTGGTGCTCGACCTGGCGGCACCGGCGCTGGTGCGCAGCGGCGATGGCCGGCTGCAGCTGGCCATCCGCAGCACCGCCGAGCAACGGGGGCAATTGCGCCAGCTGGGGCTCGACCCCAACGACGCCGACGGCTGGCTCAGCCTGAAGGCCCCGGAGGCCCGGCGTCTCAGCCTGGCCTCCCCGTGGCGGCTGGTGCTCGACATGCCGGCCGAAGCCGCTGCGAGCGCCGATCAGCCACCTAGCCCGCCCCGGGATCCGCGCCTCCTGGCGCTGCAGCAACAGGGGCTGCAGCTGCAGCGGCAGATCGTGAGCCAGGGCGACCAGCAGCTGCTGCTCCACAGCGTGCAACTCGACCCACGCCAGGTGCCGTTGGAGCTGCGCCCCCTTAGGCGCCCCTCCGGCATGCAGGGGTTGAGCAGCCTCAACCAACTGGCCCGCCAGGGGCAGGCGCTGATCGCCATCAACGGCGGCTATTTCAACCGCGTCAACCGGCTGCCACTGGGGGCGATGCGCCACCAGGGGCGCTGGCTCTCCGGGCCGATCCTCAACCGCGGCGCCATCGGCTGGAGCCCCGGGGAACTGCCCCAGTTCGACCGGCTCAGCCTCGAGGAGAGCGTGGAGGACGAGCAGCGCCAGCGCTGGCCAATTGGCAGCGTCAACAGCGGCTACGTGCAAAAGGGGCTGGCCCGCTACACCGCCGACTGGGGCCCCCGCTACCAACCGATCACCGGCACCGAGATGGGGGTGCTGGTGCGCGGCGGCCGGGTGGAGCGGCGCTACGAGCTGGGGGAACTCGACGGCGGCGTGCCGCTGGCGGCGGGCGATCTGCTGATCGTGGCCCGCGGGGGAACCGCGGTGCCCTGGCAGAGCGGCGAGGCCCTCAGCCTGCGCAGCCGCGCCAGCAGCCCCCTGGGGCTCAAACCCCATGTGATGGGGGGCGGCCCACTGCTGCTGCAAAACGGGCGGGTGGTGCTCAACGGCGGCGCCGAGGGCTTCACGCCGGGGTTTCTGCAGCAGGGGGCCCCGCGCACGGTGGTGGGCAGCGATGGCCGCCAGCTGTGGCTGATCACCCTGCAGGGGGTCAATGGCCCTGGCCCCACCCTCTGGAGCACCGCCCAGGTGCTGCGGCAGCTGGGGCTGGTGGATGCCCTTAACCTCGACGGGGGCAGCTCCACAGGCCTGGTGGTGGCCGATGTGCAAACGGTGATGGGCCGCGGCGTGGCGGCGGCGGTGCACAACGGCCTGGGGCTGGTGCCA
>JBIKKZ010000145.1:0-4925 GCA_044360095.1 Vulcanococcus sp.
GATAGGGCGGCTGCGCTCGTAGTTGTGCTCGTGGCCGTTGATGTAAAGCTGCACGCCATGGCGCTGCATCAACGCGCCGATCTTGCCCCGCAGGTTGGTGTCGTTGCCGTAATACCCCGAGGAGTAGATCGGGTGGTGGCCCACCACCACCTTCCAGGGCGCGGTGCTGCTGGCGAGCACCGAACGCAACCAGCGCAGCTGGCCGGCCCAGTCGGCGTTGCCGTTGGTGTCGAGCATGAACAGCTCCAGATCCCCACGGCGCACGCTGTAGTAGCGGCCCTTCATGCCAAAGGGTCGGTAGGCCACCTGCGGATCGCCGTTGGCGGTGCGGATGTCGTGGTTGCCCAGCACGGCGTGGAACGGCACCCCCGCCGCCAGCAGCTCGGCGTAGGGCCGCTGGAACGTGGCGTTGATCAACGCCATGTCTCCCGAGGGGTAGATGTTGTCGCCCCCCAGCACCACCAGATCCACCGGCCGCTGACGATGCACCGCCGCCATCTGGGCCCCCACCGCCCGCTGATGGCTGTTGCCACTGCCGGTGTCGGCCACCGCCAGGAAGCGCACCCGCCCCGGACCCGCCAGCGCGGTGGAGCCGGCAACGGCCAGCGCCGCGGCCATGGCACTGGCGGGCAGCAGCTGCAGCAACTGGCGGCGGCGCATGGCGTTTCGGGCCTCAAATCGGCCCCAGGTTGGCGCATCCGGCCACTGGGGCTATGGTGTTTCTCAAAGTGATTGGCGCGAGACCCAAGCTCGCCCCTTTGCTTTCATCCCCACGACCAACCTGCGCAGGGCGGTGCCAACCCGCCAGATCCGCCGGCCCCAGCGACCGGCCGATCCGCATCTCTGATCCGTGAGCGATATCCACATTCACTGGAAACCATGACAACAACAACACCCATCTCATCCACACCAAAACAACCTTTTCTGCTGCACGCGGGGGGCCGGCCCAACGCCCATCCCAATGCCCATCGCCCCCAGACCAAACCCCACGGCCAATCGGCCGGCACGCCGTACCCCAGCTGGGAAGATCTGCTCGGGCGGCGCTGAGCGAGCAAACCCGCAGAAGCCTCAATAGATTGAGGCCTCACCCTGCCCGAGCGGCTCGGCCATGGCCAAAGAGCGCTTCTTCTTGGAGCTCACGCCCCCGTCCGAGCTGCTGCGGGATGCCCCCCATGTGGTGATCATCGGGGGGGGCTTTGCCGGGCTCAAGGCGGCCCATGCCCTGGCCGGCAAAACCGTGCGGGTCACCCTGATCGACCGGCGCAACTACAACCTCTTCCAGCCCCTGCTGTATCAGGTGGCCTCCGGGCTGGTGTCCACCTCAGACGTGGCCTCCCCCCTGCGGGTGATGCTCGGCAAGGAACCCAACATCCAGATCCTGATGGGGGAGGTGACCGACATCGACCCCAGCGCCAAGGCGGTGGTGTTCGACGACCGGCAGCTCCGCTACGACCACCTGATCGTGGCGGCCGGTGCCACCAGCAGCTACTTCGGCCACGACGACTGGCAGGCCCACGCCACGCCGATGAAGTCGCTCAGCGATGCCAATGCCATTCGCCATCAGGTGCTCAGCGCCCTGGAGGAGGCGGAACACACCAGCGACCCGGAGCGGCGACGGCTGTTGCAGTCGGTGGTGGTGGTGGGGGGCGGCCCCACGGGCTGTGAACTGGCGGCCTCCCTCAACGACCTGATGCGCCACACCCTCGAGCGCGACTTCAAGCAGATCGATCCCCACCAATGCCGCGTCACCCTGGTGGATCCCGGTGATCGGGTGCTACGGGCCATGGATCCTGAGCTCTCCAAGGCGGCGGGGGATCACCTGCAGCGCTGCGGTGTGGAGCTGCTGCTGGGGGGGCGCGTCCAGGCGGTTGAAGCGTGCCGGCTGGTGGTCAACACCGCCGGCGGCGAGGTGACCCTCGAGGCGGGCACGATCTGCTGGACCGCCGGCGTCTGCGCCTCACCCCTGGGCAAGCTGCTGGCGGAACGCACCGAGTGCAGCCTCGACCGCGGAGGCCGCGTGCAGGTGGAGCCCGACTTCTCCATCCCCGGCCATCCCGAGATCCGCGTGGTGGGCGACCTGTGCAGCTACAGCCACACCGCCGACGGCAAACCCCTGCCGGGCATGGCCGGACCGGCCGTGCAGATGGGCGGATGGGTGGCCCGCGACATCCTGGCGCACCTGCAAAACCAACCCCACGGCTCCTTTTCCTTCGTCGATTTCGGCAGCATGGCGGTGGTGGGGCCGCTGTTTGCCGTGGCCAACCTGCGGGGCCTGAAGGTGAGCGGCAGCTTCGGCTGGTTGCTGTGGGGTCTGGCGCACCTGGCGTTCATGCCCGAGAACGAAAACCGCCTCAGCCTGCTCATCAAATGGCTGTGGGTGATCGCCACCCGGGAACGCTCGGCCCTGGTGATTCAGTAGGTTCCGTGCACCCCTTGGGGGTGGGCTTCATCAGCCGGGGCGTTGATCGCCGCCAGGGCGTGGTAGATGGGCTCAGGCACCAACAGGCGGCTCACCATGGCCGCCAGGGCTGAGGCCAACACAAGGCCCGGCAGCAGTTGTTGGTCACCGGCCATGCGCAGGGCGAACAGCACCGCGATCACCGGCAGTTGGGTGGCCCCTGCCAGCCCGGCCACCATGCCCAGGGCCAAGCCCAACTGCGGCTCCGCCCCCAGCTGGCCCAAGGTTTGCCCCAGCAGGGCGCCAAAGGCAAAGGCAGGATCAATCAAGCCGCCGGGGATCCCCACACCCAGGGCCAACACCGGCCCCACCACCCGCAACGCCGTGGTGAGCAGCTGGCCGGAACCGCTGCCCCCCAGCGCTCCGCCCAAGGAGCCATCCTGCAGCAGGTGCGCCATCAACAACTCGCCATCCCCGCCGCTGCCACCGCCGCTCAGCAGCAAAAACCCCGCCAGCAGCACACCAATCACCAACCCAAGCCGCAGCGGCTGGCGCCGGGTGAGCCCCTGGCAGCGGCGGGTGAACCACAGCAGCAAACGACCAAACAGCCCCCCCAGCAACCCGCCGGCGACGCCAATCAACACCGCCCAGGCCAACTGCAACAGCTCCAGCGGCGCCGCCGGCAGCACCCCCAGGGCAAACTCCGGCTGCCCACCCAGGCTGCTGATCCCCATG
This sequence comes from Vulcanococcus sp., assembly GCA_044360095.1. Lineage (GTDB taxonomy): Bacteria > Cyanobacteriota > Cyanobacteriia > PCC-6307 > Cyanobiaceae > Vulcanococcus. The sequence continues at coordinate 3,134 of JBIKKZ010000145.1, forward strand.
GCGCTGGCGCTCACGATCAGGGCCGGCCAGATCAAGGTGGGGGAGAAGCTGCCCACGAATTCCTCCGCCACAAACACCACCCCCAGCAGCGGGGTGTTGAAGCCCCCCGCCAACCCGGCACCGGCCGCCACCGCCAGCAAGTTGCCCGGGCTGAGGCCCGGCAGCAGCATCGGGAAGCGCCGTTTCAAGCCCGCCGCCACGGCTGCACCCACCTGCACCACAGGCCCCTCCCGCCCCAGGGGCAGCAGGCTGAGGGTGGCCAGGCACCAGAGCAGCAGGCGCTGCAGCGTGGGCACCGGCCCCAACCAGCGCAGGGCCTGATCCGGCTGGGCAATGGCGCGCATGGTCTGGGGAATGCCGGAACCCGCACCACGGGTCAACAGGCCGCGCTGCAGCACCAGCAGCAACGGCACCACCAGCACCGGCGAGCAGGCCAGCAGCAGGGTGAACACCGTCCAACCCTGGCGGCTGAAGGCCGGCAGCTGCCCCAGCAGCAGATCCTGCCAACGGTCCATCAGGTTGAAGGGCCAACAGGCCAGCCCTACAAGGCAACCCAACAGCACCAGCTGCAGCAGCCGCTCCCACAACTGCCGCCACGGCGAACCGGATGGCGAAGGGCTGGACTGCACTGGGCTGCTCAGGGCGCACCCCAGTTTGCCCGGCTCTGGCTAAAGAATCCTGCTGTTCACCCGGCTGAGCACCAGGCCGATCAGGATCGCCACATAGAGCTGGCCGGCGATGCTGATCAACACCGCCACCACGTGGCCGGTGACATCAGCGGACTGGATCACCGGGGAGCCCACCGTGGTGAGCATGCCGAAGGCCGCCGCCATCAGCGCGGGGGCCACCGCCACCGCACTGATCTCACCCGATGCGGCCACCGGCAGCGCCGAAGCCACAAAGGCGCCGGGGTGCAGCACCCACAGGGCGGTGAGCACCACACCGGCGGCAATTCCCAAGGTGAGGTAGCCCGAGGCGGCGCCCAGCACCACCGAGGTGGTCACAAAAGGTTCACGCATCAGCGACTTCACCTTGCGCACCACCTCAAGCAGCAAAAACAAACTCCACACCACCACGTGGGGCAGCGTCAGCGCCCTGCCCAGGGGCGGCGCCCACATCAGGGTGATGTGCCAGATCAGTTCCATCGCCACCGCCAGGCCGCCCATGGCGTAGATCAACGGCTTGGTGCGCTCCAGCATCGAGAAGCGGCTGAGAAACACAATCAGCACCACCGCCATGCTGCACAACATGGCCGCCAACAGCCAGGGCACCGCCGCCGCCAGGGGCAGAAGCATCACCAGCAGCAACTCCGCCACCAGGGTGATCTGATAACCGAGGTGGCGGTTCCGGATCCGCCGCAGCTGCTCTCGGCTGTACTTCACAGGCCAGGGCTGCTCTGCATGATGCCGCCATCGGCAAAGATGCTGGTGGCGGTGATGTAGCTGGCGGCGTCGCTGGCCAGGAAGGCCACCACCCGGGCAATTTCCTCGGGCTGGGCCATGCGGCCCATCGGGATGGCGGCATTGAGCTTGGCCAGCAGCTCCGGGTTGTTCATGGTGGAGTCGTTGATCGGCGTGGCCACGGCGCCGGGGCCCACGTTCACGATCGTCACGCCCTTGGAGGCCAGCTCCACACCGGCCGTGCGGGTGAGCATCCGCACCCCACCCTTGGCCACGCAATAGGGGGTGTTGTTGGGCATCGGCCAGTCCTCGTGCACCGAGGAGATGTTGATGATCCGGCCGCCACCGCCCTGGGCGATCATCTGCTTGGCGGCGTATTGGGTGGCGAAAAA
>JBIKKZ010000146.1:0-4917 GCA_044360095.1 Vulcanococcus sp.
CCCGCCAGGTGTTCAGCCGCGAGCAGCTGATCGAGCAGGTGTGGGGCATCGACTACATCGGCGACAGCAAAACCGTGGATGTGCACATCCGCTGGTTGCGCGAAAAAATCGAAGACAACCCCTCCACCCCCAGCCAACTGGTGACAGTGCGGGGCTTCGGCTACCGGTTCGGCTGAACGCTGCCGTGAGCTCCAGCCTCAGCCACAGCCTGCCGCTGATCACCGCCGCCGCCGGCCTGGTGGCGGGGTGGATCTGGCGCGGGCGCCAGCCCGCGCTGCGCCGCCGCCCCCCATCAGCCGCGGCGGGCCCGAGCGACCGGCAGTTGCGGGAGTGGATCGACGCCCTGCCCCAGGGCTGGCTGGCCATCGCCCCCGACGACCGCATCGCCAACGCCAACCCGCGGGCGGAAACCCTGCTGCAGTGGGACAGGAGCTCGAGCCTCAAGGGCCAAACCCTCGCGAGCCTCGAGCCCGGAGATGAGGTGCTGCATCTGATTGAGCTGGCCCGCAGCAAGGGCACCACCCTGCGGGGGCCCTGGGCCGTGGGCCCCACCCAACTGGATCTGCGGGTGCTGCCGGGGCGCCGGGGCTGGGTGGGGCTGGTGCTGCAGGACGCCAACCTGCTCGACACCCAGCTGCAGGCCCAGGAGCGCTGGGTGAGCGATGTGGCCCATGAGCTGAAAACACCGCTCACCGCCTTGATGCTGGTGGGCGACAGCCTGGCCAGCGGCGCCGCCGGCCGCCAGATGGTGCTGGTGGAGCGGTTGCAGCGGGAACTGCTGCGCCTGCAGGTGCTGGTGAGCGACCTGCTGGAGCTCACCCGGCTCGACAACGCCACCCCCGCCGCCGCCAGCGGCGGCGCCTCGGCGCTCGATCCCCGCGATGTGCTGGGCAACGTTTGGAGCACCCTGGAGCCCCTGGCCCAGGAGCGGCGCGTGCGCCTGGCGGTGAACCCCGGGCGCGACCAAGCTCGGGTGGCGCTGGTGGATGCCGGCCGCCTGCACCAGGCACTGCTGAACCTGCTGGAAAACGCCCTGCACTACAGCCCCGACGACAGCAGCATCGACGTGACCCTCGAGGATCGCGATCGCTGGTGCCTGATCGAGGTGCGCGACCGGGGGCCCGGCCTCAGCGACACCGACCTGGAGCGCATGTTTCAGCGCTTCTACCGCGGCGATCCCGCCCGGGCCCGCAGCCGGCGCAGCGGCAGTGGCCTGGGGCTGGCCATCGTGAAGCAGATCGCCTCGGCGGAGGGTGGCCTGGTGCGGGCCTCCAACCACCCGGATGGGGGGGCGGTGTTGGAGCTGTTGCTGCCGCGGCCCGCCTGATTCAGCGGGCGGGCAGGTGACCCACCACCAGCTGACGCTGGCCATCCAGGTGCAGCCAGCCCTCATCCCGCAGCATCCCCAGCACCCGGGTCACGGTGACGCGGGTGGTGCTCAGGGCGCTGGCGATGTCCTGGTGGGTGAGGCGCAGGTTGAGCCGCAGGCCCTGGTCGCAGGGCTGGCCGTATTCCTCCGCCAGCAGCTCCAGGAAGCCGCGCACGCGATCTTCAATGCGGCGCAGCCCCAGCAGGGCGATCAGGGCCTCCGACTGGCGCATGCGGCTGGTCATGGCCTTCATCAGGGTCACGGCCAGGTGGGGGGTCGCCTCCACCTCATCCAGGGAGAGGCAGAGCAGATCGCTGTCGCACAGGGCCGTGGCCTCGTAGAGATCGAGGTTGGTGAACGGCTCGCCGAAGGGTTCGTTGGGGCCCGCCAGGGCCAGGAGCAGATCCTCGCCCTGCTCATTCATGCAACCCAGCTTCACCATGCCGCGGGCCACCAGCCACACGTGGTTGCGCAGCAGGGGCACCTTGCTGCCGGCGCTGAGGTTCACCAGGTCGCGCCGCTGGAAGGTGTCCTCCAGGGTTAAGCGGAAACCCTGGGGGCGATTGGGCGTGAACACCATGGTCCGCTGTGCGGTGGGGTTCGCCGGACTGTATGGAGCATCACCCACGCCGCAACCAAGCTTGGGTAGACGCGCGGTTAAGGGTTGGTTAGCCCGCTGCGGGTTCCAGGGGCAAGCGCTGCAGGGCATCACGCCCGGCGGCGCTGAGCAGCCCATCGGCCTGCTGGCGCCAGGCCAGCCAGGCCTGGTCGCGGGCCTCCAGCAGCAGGCTGCACAGGCAGGGGGCCACCCGATCGGGGGCATCGTGAAACTGCCGGTGCAGGGCCTGATCCAGCAGCTGCAGATCATGCAGATCGCCGAGGTGTTGTTGCATGGCCCGCAGGCGCTGCAGCCAGGGGGCCAGGGCGTCGGCTCGGAGCGGCTCCAGGTTGGCCAGGCCGTAGCGGCAGCGCTTCAGGCGTTTGCGCAGCTGGTGGAGCTGCAGCTGGGCTTCGGGGCCCTCGGGCTGCTCCAGCTGCCAGCCGGGCTCCAGCACCAGCCCGCTGATGGCCCCCTGGCAAAACTCCCCCCACCAGGCCCGCATCGGCTGCTCGCCCAGGCGGGTGGTCTGCGGTTGGCGCAACCAACCCTGCAGCTGGGCCAAGAGCTTGAGGTAGCGGCGCCCTTTCAACCCCTCCTCCACCGCCTCAAAGGCCAACTTGCGCTCTCGCCGCAGCTGTTTGAGCAACTTGCGCAGCACCTCCGCCTCCTTCTCCGGCAGCAGCGGGCCAAAGCCCTGCTCCAGGCGCTGCTGCAGCACATCCAGATCGCGGCGGCAGCCGAGGCGGCGACCCACCTTGGCCAGCCGCTCGGCGGCGGCGGGATCCGGCAGGGTGAGCGCCGGAGCGAACTGCTGCAGGGTGGTCTGCAATTGGCGGCAGGTCACCCGCATCTGGTGCAGCGGCTCCTGCTCCTGGTCCGCCAGCACCTCCGCCTGCAGGGCCACCAGCCGCCGCAGGCGCCCCTGGATCAAGGTGGCGGCATAGGCGCCAACGGAGGCCTCCGGCGAGGGCTGATCCGAGGCCATCGTCACAGGCAAAACAGAGGGGAGGGGAGCACTTTGCAGGCAGCCCACCACCCTTCAAGTTAAGGAATGGTTATGCCGTTACAGAGGTCGGCGTGCTGCTACTTTCACCGAGACCAGCAACACTTTGTGCAGTTCACCTCCCTGGCGATCAACGTTGAAACGGGGGTTGCAGTTGGCGCCGAATTGAACAACGGGTTAAGGCCTCGAAGCGCAGCCACCGTTGAGGCCGCAGCCACAGTTGAGGCCGCAGCCACCGCTGAAGCCGTTGAACCCATAGATGCCTCGAGGCACCTGATCGGTCTTTCCTCCACAGAGGCGTTGATGCTGTTTCAGCTGCTGCAGGCGGCACTGCTGCACCCGCCGATGCGCGAAGGGGTCATGGGGCAGCCAGAACTGCATCGCTTCCACCGCCAGTTGAGCGGCGCCCTGGGCCGCGCCCTGGCCTGCGGCGCTCAGAAATAGAGCTGCGACAGCCGTTCCCCCGGCACCTTGAGGCCAGCCTGCCACCGTTCAGCCTGGGCCTGGTGGCCGGGATCTACAGGGGCGTCGACCGGGTTGGATCCGCCTTGGGACAGCAGGAGCAGCCAATCCCGCAGCCGTTCGAGATCGTCGATTTCAGCCCCTGGTCCGGATGTTGCCCCGATCGGATGGTCCGTCGGACTGGCCATCGGATTGCATCGACTCTGGGTTCAGCGTAAGAACGCCTGTGGCACCGGATTGGTAGAGAAGCTTGAGATCGATGGCCTGCACCAGCCCAAACCACACCGCCTGAATCGCCAGGCACGACATCACCGGCGCGATCCACGGGCGGAGGGATGCCATGGCCTGGTCGAACCTGAATGGGCAGGGCACCAGTTCACCGCAACCGGGGCTGCAGGGCTGTGATCGGCAACACCAGGCGACAGTGAGCAACCAAACGTTGTGCCGCCACGCCACGCTGCCTAGCGTCTGGCAGGCGGGGTGAGACCCATGCAGAGCCTGCCTCAGCTGAGGCCCACTCCCGGATCCCTCGATTCCCGCCGGCTGGAGGACAGGCCCGGGCAGATGCCCACCAGCCTGTACCTGGCGGATGGCCGCTCCAACACCACCTTCTCGGCGGTGGTGCTGGAGCCCCAAGCCAGCGTGCTGCACCGCCAGCTCAGCTTGGAGCAACTGCAGGGCCTGATTGCGGCGGGATCACCCCTATGGATTCGCATCTGCGGCATCGGCCAGCCCCACCGCATCGCCTCCATCCTGGCGGCCTGCGGTGTGCCGGAGGTGTTTGCTCCGTTGGTGCTCGACACCCCACAGGCGCCGCGGGTGGATTCCCTCGGCGAAGTGATCGCCCTGGTGGTGCATCGGCTGCGCTTCGCCGTGGATCCCCTCAACCTGGTGAGCGACCAGGTGAGCATGGTGCTGACACGGCGGGTGTTGATCTCCATCGAGGAGGCCCCCAGCCCGGAGCCGTTCCCAGCGCTCACCGAATGGCTGTTGAGCAAAACCCCGGCCGCCACCGCCGAGGACCTCGACGACCTCTTGCACTACCTGGTGGACCATCTGCTCGATGGCATCTTTCCGATGCTGGAGCAGATGGCCAGCCGGCTGGATGACCTCGAGGAGGCCACCCTGCGCGACCCGCGGCCGCGGGTGCTCAACCGCACCTACCAGCTGCGCGCCAACCTGCGCCGGATCCGCCGGCAGCTCTGGCCCCTGCGCCATCAGATCCTGCTGTTCCTGCGGCAGAACCAACCGGTGATGGGCCCCGACGGCCTGGTGGGATTTCAGGAGATGGCCCAGAACGTGGAGCAGATCTTCGAAAGCTGCGAAATCCTTCGCCACCAGTGCGATGCCATCACCGAAGCGCACATGGCCAGCAGCGGGAACCGCATGAATCAGATCATGAAAACGCTCACGATCGTGTCCACGATCTTTGCGCCGCTCACCTTCATCGCCGGCATCTACGGCATGAACTTCAGCAACATG
>JBIKKZ010000147.1:0-4904 GCA_044360095.1 Vulcanococcus sp.
CGCCGCCCCCGCTCCAGCGCAGTTCCACCACGATCGGATCGGGGGTGTCGGCATTGGCCATGGCCACCGCCTCGAGGCTCACGGCCTGGCCGGGGGGGCGCTCGGCCAGGGCGCGGCCGAGGCTGTTGAAGGCGGTGCCATCCACCTCCAGACCGTCCACCAGGGTCCCCTGGCGCTGGGCGCGGGCATAGGCGGCGGCCAGCAGCAGGTTGAGGCGGCTGCGGATCTCGTCGTTGCTGCGTTCATCCCCCTCCAGGGCCGTGCGGGCCAGTACCTCACCCTGGCGCACCACCGGCCGGTTGGGCCGCAGGTCCGGGAAGGCGAGCACGCGGCTCTCCCCCCGCAGCACATTGGCGGCGGAGCGGATCGTGAGCACCCAGGTGTCGCGGTTGCCCAGCATGGTTTCGAGCCGTTCCACGTCGCTGCGGGGCACCAGCAGGATCTGGCGATCGGCCGGCTGGCCGGGCAGCAGCAGCCGGAAGGCCACCTGGTTGGCCTGCTGAAGCAGGCCGTCGATCACGGCCTTGGCCTGGTCGGGCCGCTGCAGCTTCACCCGCACGGTGGCCAGGGGCTGGCCGCTGGCGATCACCACGTCGCCGCGGCGCAGGGCGATCACGTTGGTTTCGAGCTGCTTGAGCTCCTGGGCTCCGGCGGTGATCCGCTGGCGCACCCGGCGCAGCTCGGCCTCGTTGCGGCGGATCTCCGCATCGCGGCCCTTCACATCCCGGCTGAGGCGCGACCGCTCGGCCTCCAGCCGCTCCCGTTCACGCTGCAGGGGCTCCAGGCCCTGGCGCAGGCTGTTCAGCCGGGTGCGGGTTCCGGCCAGTTCCCGCTGCACGGCTTGGCGGCGTTGCACCGCCTCCTGGCGGCTGCGCAGGGCGAGGGTGCGGCCCTTTTCGGCCTGCTGTACATCGGCGCGGCTGCGGCTCAGTTCACGGCGGTTCTCCTCAAGAGCGGCCTGGCTGAGCGCCAGGGCGCTGCGGCTCTCCCGCAGTCGGGCCTGGATCGAGTCGAGCTCGAAGAGGCCCACCCGCAACCGCTCGCTCACCAGCAGCAGCAGGCCGAGCGAGATGGCACTGATCAGGGCGCCGGTGAGGGCCGTGATCACCACCGCTGTCTTGCGGGGGCGCAGGTTGAACAGGCTGAGCCGGGCCTTGCCGACCTTGCTGCCCAGACGGTCGCCGAGGGTGGACAACACGCCGCCGAGAACCAGCAGCGCCAGGATCAGCAGCCAGCCCGACACGCCACGCTCCAGCCGCTCCCCAGTATCCCCGAGGATCCCGGCAGCGGGGGTGCCAGGGGTGGCGGGGCCTCAGCTGAACCGCTTGGCCAGGGCCACCGGATCGAACACCGTGATCTTCTTGCGGTCGATCTGCACCAGACCGTCGTTGCGCAGGTCACCCAGCAGGCGGGTGATCGTGACCCGGGTGGAGCCGATCGCCTCGGCGATCGCCTGGTGGGAGAGGCGCAGGTCGATCGTGATCCCTTCGTTGCTGGGCACGCCGAAGTCGCGGCAGAGCACCAGCAGGAAGCTCACCAGCCGCGAGCTCATGTCGCGGTGGGTGAGGGTTTCGATCATCGTTTCGGTCTGCAGGATGCGCGAGGAGAGCCCCTGCAGCATCAGCAGTCCCACGCTGGCGTCCTGTTCGATGGCCTTGCGCACCGAGGCGGCGGGGGCTGTCACCATCTCCACCCGGGTGAAGGCAATCGCGTGGTAGAAGCGGTCGCTGCGTTGGCCGGTGAGCAGCGAGAGCACGCCGAACAGGCTGTTTTCCCGCAGCAGGGCCACGGTGATCTCCTCGCCCGATTCGTACACCCGCGACAGCCGCACGGCACCGCGGCGCAGCAGATACACCTTCTCGGCGGGGTCGCCGGGGAAAAAGATGGTCTTGCCTCGCTCCACGGTTTCCAGGGTGCTGCCGTTGAGCCCGCGGATCACATCCAGCAGGGTGGGGCTGGCGGAGGCCACCCCCGTGGCGGCCGCGGCGAGGCTGCTCCCCGGCGGGGGGCTGGCGGAGTAGCGGGTGAAGCCGCGCGTGGCGCCGACCATGACGGCGGTGCAAGGTGGGCGGACCCTACGGATCAGTTCAGGGGTGCCCTGTATTCGTTGACACTAATTTGGGGGCTTCTTCCAGGGCCTGGCGCTGGCTCTGCTTCAGCCGCTTGAGCCCGAGCTCAGCCAGATCCAGCAGCTGCCCCAGCTGCGCCCGAGAAAACGGTGCGCCCTCCGCGGTGCCCTGGATCTCCAGCAGGTTGGTGTTGCCATCGGTCACCACGTTGAGGTCCACCTCGGCGCGGCTGTCCTCGCTGTAGTCGAGATCCAGCAGCGCCTGGCCATCCACCAGCCCCACCGACACGGCGGCCACTTGCTGGCGCAGCGGTGAGCTGCTCAGCACCCCCTGGTGCTCCAGCCGTCGCAGCCCCAGGGCCAGGGCCACCCAGCTGCCGGTGATCGCGGCGGTGCGGGTGCCGGCGTCGGCCTGGAGCACGTCGCAGTCGATCTGCAGGCTGCGTTCCCCCAGCGCCTCCAGATCCAGGCAGGCCCGCAGGCTGCGGGCGATCAGCCGTTGGATTTCCTGGGTGCGGCCAGACAGCTTGAGCAGTTCGCGGGGTTGGCGGGTGGGGGTGCTGGCGGGCAGCAGGCGGTAGTCGGCGCTCAGCCAGCCGCAGCCGGAGCCCTGCCGCCAGCGCGGCACCCCCTCTTCCAGGCACACGCTGCAGAGCACGGCGGTGCGGCCGGTGTGCACGGTGACGGAGCTGAGGGCAAAGCCCATCGGGTCCCAGCTGAAGCGCGTGGGCCGCAGGTCGGCGGCGCTGCGGCCATCGCGGCGGGTGGGCGGCATCGGCGGCTGCGGGCGGGGAATTGGGATGGTACGGGTGTTTGCGCTACAGGTGGTGGCCGATGCTTGTCGCAGGGGCCAACGCCGCTACATTCAGGATCCCCAGTGGCGGCCTGCCCAACGATGACGGTGAGCAAGCCCGCACCGCTGCCCCAGGCCATGCACCGGGGTCACCTGCGGCCGCTGACCGGCTCGCACCCCGCCCCCCTGCAGCGCAGCCTGCGGCTGGTGGCCCAGCAAGAGGGGCTGCTGCAGGTGCACACCGCCCCCTTCCGGGGCAGCTTCAGCGGGGTGTTCAGCCAGGCCCTGCGCAGCGCCGGCCTGGGCAGCCGCGTGCTGATCAGCCAATTCCTCAAGGGCGGCGTCGACCAGGGCCTGGAGCGCAGCGTCTGGCTGTGCGGGCGGCTGCAATGGCTGCGCCCCGCCGTGGCGGGCTGCCTCGCTGAACCGCCCAATGCCGAGGCCAACGGTTCCGCCGAGGCCAACCGCATGGCCGTGGAGGAGGTGTGGGCCTACACCCGGGAGCAGTTGCTGGGCGGTCAGCTGGGTCTGCTGGTGCTCGATGAGCTGGGCCTGGCGGTGCAGCTGGGCTACCTGCCGGAGCAGGAGGTGGTCGATGCCCTCGAGGAGCGGCCCTCCCACCTGGATGTGATCCTGACCGGACCCTCCATGCCGCCCGCCCTACTGGCGATGGCGGATCAGGTCACCCAGTTGCGCCGAGGTTTCTGATGCTCAAAAACGACCGTTGGATCAATGAGCAGGCCGCCAGCGGCATGCTGGAGCCCTTCCAGCCCCGGCTGGTGCGCCACCTCGACCCCGACAACGCCGCCCAGCCGGTGCTGAGCTTTGGCTGCTCCTCCTACGGCTACGACCTGCGCCTTTCGCCCAAGGAGTTTTTGATCTTCCGGCATGTGCCCGGCACGGTGATGAACCCGAAGCGTTTCAACCCCGCCAACCTTGAGCCCGCCCCCCTGCATGAGGACGAGGACGGCGCCTACTTCATCCTCCCCGCCCACTCCTACGGGCTCGGTGTGGCCCTGGAGAAGATGCGCGTGCCGCCGAACATCACCGTGATCTGCCTGGGCAAGAGCACCTATGCGCGCCTGGGCATCATCGTGAACACCACCCCGGCTGAGGCCAGCTGGGAGGGGCACCTCACCCTCGAGTTCAGCAACTCCTCCGGCGCCGATTGCCGCATTTACGCCAACGAGGGCATCTGCCAGCTGCTGTTCTTCGAGGGGGATCCCTGCGAAACCACCTACCAGGACCGCGCCGGCAAGTACCAGCACCAACCGGAGCGCGTCACCCTGGCCAAGGTGTAGGGATTGGCCGCTAGGGCGCGAGCCTGGCCTTATGCAGGCGGGTCTTTTCGTACCAGGCGGCGATCTCCGGTGCCCAGGCCTGCATGTGCGGCCACATCAGATCGCACAGCACCCGGATTTCCTCTTGGGCGTCGAGCTTGGCCCGCAGGTCCATGAAGTGCAGAAAGGCCCGCAGCGAGAAGCTCACCACGAAGTGCTGGCGGTAGTCGAACGGCAGGATGCCGCGGGCGTGCTCCTCGGCGAAGCCGGCGGCCAGCATGTCGCGGTAGCGCTCGGCCGCTTGGCGGCAGAGGTTGAGGTCGAGCTGGCGTTGCTCGGCGGTGTAGGCGTATTTCTTGCCCTGGCGATCGCTGTAGTTGCCCTCGGGCCGCAGGTAGAACACCTCCTCAAGATCCAGCTCACCGTTGGCGGCCCGGCAGATGCGCTCGCCGGTGTAGCGCATCGACTGCACATCGAAGCTCACCCCCACCCGGTGGGTGCGCGCCTGCTGCATCACCGAGTGGGGGAACCAGCCCACGTTGAGCACAATCTGGGCGTGCTCCAGCGGGCCGTAGTGGCCGCGCTCGCCCGCCAACAGGCGCTTGACGCAGATCTCCCCAGCCCGGGTTTCATCGGGCCATTCGGCGCGGTCGCCGGCCACGAAGCCCTCGCTGTAGTCCTGGTGCATCGCGGCGTAGATGCACTGCTGGGGGTTGGGGGTGGCGGCGATCAGCTCAACCCGAAAGCGATTCATGGTGTGGCG
>JBIKKZ010000148.1:0-4884 GCA_044360095.1 Vulcanococcus sp.
ACGCGCCGGGCCAGGGGGTGTGAGGAGTGTGAGGGCAGAAGCCCGCACATCCTTGAGGCTAACGCCGCTGTTCGCCCCCTCACCAGGGGGGAATCACTTGCCCATGCCCAGTTGCTGGGCTTTTTGGTACACCTTGCCTTCCGTGAGCAGTGACGGGGCCACCACCACCTCCACCTGCTGCATCTCTTGGAGGGTGCGGGCGCCGAGGGTGCCCATGGAGGTGCGGATGCAGCCCAGCAGGTTCTGGGTGCCGTCGTCGAGGGAGGCGGGTCCCCGCAGGATTTTCTCCAGGCTGCCGGTGGTGCCCACCTTGATGCGGGTGCCGCGGGGCAGCACCGGGCTGGGGGTGGCCATGCCCCAGTGGAACCCCCGGCCGGGGGCCTCCGCCGCCCGGGCGATCGGCGAGCCGATCATCACGGCGTCGGCGCCGCAGGCCAGGCACTTGCAGATGTCGCCACCGGTCACGATGCCACCGTCGGCAATGATCGGCACATAACGGCCGCTCTCGGCCAGGTAGTCGGCCCGGGCGGCGGCGCAGTCGGCCACGGAGGTGGCCTGGGGGATGCCGATGCCCAGCACGCCGCGGCTGGTGCAGGCGGCGCCGGGGCCGATGCCCACCATCACGCCGGCGGCGCCGGCCCGCATCAGCTTCAGGGCCACGTCATAGGTGACGCAGTTGCCGATCACCACCGGCACGCCGAAGGTGCGGCAGAGGGCCTCAAGATCCAGGCTTTGCTGCCCCTCCGGTCCGATGTGCTCCGTGCTCACCACCGTGGCCTGCACGAAGAAGAGGTCAGCCCCGGCCTCGGCGATCGCCTTGCCGAATTTGAGCGCCGCCACCGGGGTCGCGCTCACGGCGGCGATGCCGCCCCGCTGCTTGATCTCAGCGATGCGCTGGCGGATCAGGTCTTCCCGCACCGGCTGGCTGTAGAGCTCCTGCATCAGCGGCACGAACTCCTCCTTGCCCACCGCAGCGATGCGGTCCAGGGCTGGGTTGGGGTCGTCGTAGCGGCACTGCACCCCTTCGAGGTTGAGCACCCCCAGGGCCCCCTGTTTGGTGAGCTCCACACACATGCCCACGTCCACCACGCCATCCATGGCGCTGGCGATGATCGGGATCTCGCGGCTCACGCCCCCCAGGGTCCAGCTGCTGTCGGTCACCGCCGGATCCACCGTGCGGCCCCCCGGCACGAGGGCGATCTCGTCGATGCCGTAGGCGCGACGAACGGTGCGGGAACGACCGAGCTGAATGTCCACCAGAGACCGTGATGCAATCGGGCCAAGCTATCAACCGACCCATGGCGACCCTGGCGTTGCGGCGCCTCAGCTGCGGCCGCGGAAGCTCTGCCAGCGCTGGCGCACGCCGTCGATCACCTGGCGGCGATCGTTGCTGCGCACCAGTTTGGTGAGCGCGAATTGCGCCACGGCGACGAGGCCCGCCAGCTCCATCAGGCCGGGCAGCAGGGGGATGCTGTCCAGCACCGCCAACAGGGCGCCATAGATGCGCAGCACCAGCAGCAGGGCGATCAGGCCCGCCAGCAGGCTGAGGGGGGTGCGGGCCGCCTGCCACTGCTCCTGCAACTGGCCGCTAGCCAGCCAGCCTTGCACCTTGCTCACCAGCAGATCCCATTCGCCGCCCCCGTCGCCGGAGGGGCTGTCGCTCGCCGGGGCTGCGGCCAAGATCGGGGCGGGTGTGGCCGGTGTGGCGGGCACCGCCACGGTGCTGGCCACCTGCGGTTCGTCGGCGCACTGCTCTGCCGCGGGCTGCACGGCTGAGGGCTGCACCTCCTCCACCGGCAGGTCCACGGGGGACGGATCAGCGTTCTGCAGCTGCTCCCCGTTTGGGGTGGGGTTGTCAGCGTCAGCCATGGCTCCGGGGTTGGGCGCAATGCGCAGGGAGCTTACGGCTGTTTTTCGGCGCTGGGCTTAGTCGAGGGGCTGCAGCGCAGCCCGTTTGGGCAGCGGTGCCAGGGGGGAACGCAGCGGAAAGCGGCCGCTCTGAAGGTCGCCCACCAGGGCCTCGGCGATCTCCGCCGCCAGCCGCGGGCTGTGGGCTGGGGCGCAGCTCAGCCGCTTGCCTCCCACCCGCAGCGCGCCGCCGTGGAGGGTGCTGTAGGGCACCCGGCCGAAGCTGGGCCGCACCCTCCTGGGAATGCCGTAATCGAGCACCGGGGCCTCCAGGTCGGCGTTGCCGGTGGCCGCCAGGCGCGCCATGGCTGCATCCAGCAGCGGCACCGGCGCCGCCAGCGCCACCAGCAGTCCGGTGTCTTCCCCCCCGAGGCGGCTGGCCCGCAGCCAGCGGGGGTTGAGGTCGTGCAGGTTGACCTCCACCGCCGCGCAGGCCCCCGGGCTGAGGGCCTGGCCATCCGGCGCCCGTTTCACCTGCGGGTTGTGGCCGCTGCCGGCGCCACTCACCCAACCCAGCCCGCCGGCCACCAGCAGCGGCGAGCCAGGCCCGAGCGCCGCCAGGGCGGGCATGGTGAGGCCGATGCTGCCGGCGCCGCCGCAGCTGTACAGGGCGCTCTCCAGCGGCCCCAGCACGGGCCCCCAGGGGGTGGGGGTGATGCCGTCGCGGCTGCTCACGGCCACCACCCCGTTTTCCACCACACCCCGGTGCAGCAGCAGGCGCCCGGCACCGATCTGCTCCAGGGTGAGCTGCGTTTCCAGCTCGAGGCGTGGGTGCTGGTTGCCGCCGCTGCCGCTGGCGCTGAACGGCACCGCGTCACCCCTGAGCAGGGCCTCCAGCGCCAGCGCACCGCCCTGGCCAAGCTGCAGCAGCAGGTCGGTGTTGCCGTGCCCCCCCTGCCCCTCCGCCGGCCCCAGCCGGAAGCGGCGGATGCGCATGGGGGGATCCGTGGGGCCCAGTTGCAGCAGCAGGCTGGCCTGGTTGGTGAATTCGGCGCTGCTCGCCACCACCACATGCGTGGCGGCATAGGCCTGCTCCAGCCCCTGCTGCGCCACCTGGGCCCGGAAGGCCGCCGCCGTGGCCACCCGCAAGCGCCCCTGGCGCTGCAGCTCCTGCAGCTCCGCCTCGCTGCGGCTGGGGATGCTCCCGCTCAAGGCAGACACCGACGCGATGACCGATAAAATGTGTTCTAACCAAAGCTGTTGCGAATGGCGGATCCAACCGAACCCGGTGAGATGGCTTCCGGGGGCGGGCCGGAGGGGCCATCGGGGTCCGACGGCCGGATCATCCAGGCCGATCTGCGCAACGAGATGTCGCGCTCCTACCTGGAGTACGCGATGAGCGTGATCGTGGGCCGGGCCCTGCCCGACGCCCGCGATGGCCTCAAACCCGTGCATCGCCGCATCCTGTATGCGATGTACGAACTGGGCCTCACCAGCGATCGGCCCTACCGCAAATGCGCCCGTGTGGTGGGTGAGGTGCTGGGTAAGTACCACCCCCATGGCGACACCGCGGTGTACGACGCCCTGGTGCGCATGGCCCAGGACTTTTCCATGCGCATGCCCCTGATCGACGGGCACGGCAACTTCGGCTCGGTGGACAACGATCCACCGGCCGCCATGCGTTACACCGAGTCGCGCCTGCAGGCCCTCACCACCGACAGCCTGCTGGAGGACATCGAGGCGGAGACCGTCGACTTTATCGACAACTTCGATGGCTCGCAGCAGGAGCCCACGGTGATGCCCGCCCGGGTGCCGCAGCTGTTGCTGAATGGCTCCACCGGCATTGCCGTGGGGATGGCCACCAACATCCCCCCCCACAACCTCACCGAGCTGATTGACGGCCTGCTGGCACTGATCGCCAACCCCGAGCTCGACGATCGCGCCTTGATGGCGATCATTCCGGGGCCCGATTTCCCCACCGGAGGCCAGATCCTTGGCCGCCGTGGCATCCGCGAGATGTACTGCACCGGCCGCGGCTCGGTGACCATGCGCGGCGTGGCCTCAATTGAAACGATTGAGGCCAAGGGGCGCCCCGATCGCGATGCGGTGATCATCACCGAGTTGCCGTACCAAACCAACAAGGCGGCGTTGATCGAGCGCATTGCCGAATTGGTCAACGACAAGAAACTCGAGGGCATCAGCGACATCCGCGACGAGAGCGATCGCGATGGCATGCGCATCGTGATCGAACTGCGGCGCGATGCCTACCCGCAGGTGGTGCTCAACAACCTGTTCAAGCTCACCCCCCTCCAGAGCAACTTCAGCGCCTACATGCTGGCGTTGGTGAAGGGCGAGCCGGTGCTGCTCACCCTGCGCAAGATGCTGCAGGTGTTCCTCGACTTCCGGGTCGAGACAATCGAGCGCCGCACCCGGTATCTGCTGCGCAAGGCCGAGGAACGCGACCACATCCTGCTGGGTCTGCTGATCGCCCTCGACAACCTCGACGCGATCATTGCCCTGATCCGCTCGGCGGCCGACACCGCCACGGCCCGCAGCGGGCTGATGGATCAGTTCGGCCTCACCGACATCCAGGCCGACGCCATCCTGCAGATGCAGTTGCGCCGCCTGACGGCCCTGGAGGCGGACAAGATCCGGCTTGAGCACGAGGACCTGCTCGCCAAGATCACCGACTACAACGACATCCTGGCCCGCAAGGAGCGGGTGTTTGGTCTGATCACCGAGGAGCTGGGTGTCATCCGCTCCCGCTACGACTCCCCTCGCCGCACCGAGATCCTCGATGTGGAAGGTGGCCTCGAGGACATCGACCTGATCGCCAATGAGCGCTCGGTGGTGCTGCTGACGGAGAACGGCTACCTCAAGCGGATGCCGGTGAGTGAGTTCGAAGCCACCAGCCGCGGCACCCGTGGCAAGGCCGGCACGCGCACCCAGGGGGAGGAGGCGGTGCGGCTGTTCATCAGCTGCAACGACCACGACTCGCTGCTGCTATTCTCCGACCGCGGCGTGGTGTACACGGTG
>JBIKKZ010000149.1:0-4870 GCA_044360095.1 Vulcanococcus sp.
GGGGCATCCTTGTGGCGCTGCATGGCGATCAACCAACGGCGGGGTGAGGCCGGGGATGCGGCTCCGGCGGGGCCCGGGGCGTCCAGCTCCCGGCGCAGGGCCTCCGCCGCGGGCGGGTTGTGGGCCCCATCCAGCAGCAGGGGCCTGCCCTGGAAGCGGTGCAGCGCCAGCCGCCCGGGCCAACGGGCCTCCAGCAGGCCCCGCCGGATGGCGTCGGCGCTGATGGGCCAGCCCAGCTCCGCCAGGGCTTCGGCGGCGGCCACCGCCACGGCGCCGTTGTGGCGTTGCAGCTCCCCCCGCAGCCCCAGCTCCGGCCCACCGGCCGAGGGCGGTGGCAGCGGCTCCACCCAGCGCAGCGGGCAGCCGTGCCGCTGGGCCTGCTGCTCCAGCACCGCCGCCGCCTCCGGCGCCTGCGGGCCACTCACCGCCCGGCCGGCCGCATGCAGCACGCCGGCCTTTTCGGTGGCGATTCGCCCCAGGGTGGGCCCCAGGGCTTCGGTGTGGTCGAGGCCGATGCTGGCGAAGGCCAGCACCGATCGCTGGGGGTGCACGGTGGTGGCATCCAGGCGCCCCCCCAGGCCCACCTCCAGCACCGCCAGCTCCACCTGGGCCTCGGCGAAGGCCACGAAGGCGGCGGCCGTCACCAGCTCAAACGGGGTGAGGTCGTGGCGCAGGGCCAGGGGTTGCAGCTCCTGCAGCAGACGCCGCAGCTCCGCCGCTGCGATCAGCCCGCCCGGCAGGCGGATGCGTTCGCACCAGCTCAGCAGGTGGGGGGAGGTGTAAAGGCCGCAGCGGATGCCGGCGGCGCTGGCGATGCGCTCCACCATGGTGCTGATGGAGCCCTTGCCGTTGGTGCCGGCCACCTGCACGGCGGCAAAGCGCTGCTCTGGATGGCCCAGTTCCGCCAGGGCCCCCTGCAGCCGCTCCAGCCCCAGGTCGACGCCCCGGCGGCTGAAGGGGGCGATCAGATCGCCGAAGGGGTCGCGGCCTGGCATGCCAGCAACGCACGCTCCAACTTGCGCACCGCCAGGCGGATGTGGCGCGGCTGGATGGTGAGCGGCGGCACGAAGCGCACCACGTTGGTGCCGGCGGGCACCAGCAGCAGGCCCTCCTCCATGGCGGCCTTCACCACGGCGATGGCGCTGGGGCCCTCGGGCCGCAGCACCAGACCCTGCAGCAGCCCCCAGCCGCGGGCGCCTTCGGCCACGTCGCTGTGGCGGCTGGCCAGCTCGGCGAGGGACCGCTGCAGCAGTTGACCCATGGCGTCGGCATGGGCGGGCAGGTTGCGGCGGCTGAGCTGCTCGGCAATGGTGAGGCCAGCCCGGCAGGCCATTGGGTTGCCGCCGAAGGTGCTGGCGTGCTCGCCGGGCTGCAGGTGATCGGCGCTGCCCTTCACGCAGAGGGCGCCGATCGGGAAGCCACCCCCCAGGCCCTTGGCCAGGGTGAAGGCGTCGGGTTCCACCCCCAGCTTCTGGTAGCCCCAGAGGCGGCCGCTGCGGCCGACCCCCACCTGCACTTCATCGAAGATCAACAGGATGTTGTGCTGATCGCAGAGCTCGCGCACCCGTTGGAAGAAGGCGGGGTCGCCGGGGTTCACGCCCCCCTCCCCCTGCAGGGGCTCCAGCAGCACCGCCGCCACCCGCGGCCCCTCGGCTTCGCAGCGCTGCAGCAGCGCCTCAAAGGCGGCGGTGTCGTTGTAGGGGAAGTAGCGGAAGCCCTGCACCATGGGCTCAAACCCCTGGTGGTATTTGGGTTGGCCGGTGGCGGTCACCGCCGCCAGGGTGCGGCCGTGAAAGCTGGCGTGGGCGCTGAGGATCAGCGGGCCCCGCTCGCTGCTGGTGTCGATGCCCCGCACCAGGTGGCCGTGCTTGCGGGCCAGCTTGATGGCGGCTTCATTGGCTTCCGCCCCGGAATTGCAGAAGAACACCCGATCGGCGCAGCTGTTGGCGCTGATCCAGGCGGCCAGCTGCTCCTGCTCCGGGATCCGGTAGAGGTTGGACACGTGCTGCAGCTTGCGCAGCTGGCGGCCCAGGGCCTTGCGCAGGGGCCGGCTGCTGTGGCCCAGGGTGCAGACGGCAATGCCCGCCACGCCATCGAGGTAGCGCTTGCCATGGCTGTCCCACACCCAGACGCCGCGGCCCTTGACCAGTTCCAGGGGGAACCGTCCGTAGGTGTTCATCACCGCCGAGTGGGCGGGCGACACCTGCGGCGGTGGGGTGATGGGAGCGGTGGGACTCGAACCCACATGCCCGAAGGCGCTCGATTTTGAGTCGAGTCCGTCTACCAATTCCGGCACGCTCCCGCGGTGCCGACTCTAAAAGTCGGCTGGGCGGATCGAGGCTTCAGCCCACGCGGCGGATCGAAGCGCCGACGCTGTTGAGCTTGCCCTCCAGGTCGGCGTAGCCGCGGTCGAGGTATTCGAGCCCCTGCACACTGGTGATGCCCTCGGCCGCCAGGCCCGCCAGCACCATGGCGGCGGAGGCCCGCAGGTCGCTGCCCTGCACGGGGGCGCCGCTGAGGCGGCTGACTCCCTCCACGAACGCGGTGTTGCCCTGCATGCGGATGGCGGCCCCCATGCGCTGCAGCTCGGCCACATGCTGCAGGCGGTTTTCAAAGATGTTTTCGGTGATCACGCTGGTGCCGCTGGCGGTGGCCAGCAGGCTCATGAACGGGGCCTGCAGGTCGGTGGGGAAACCCGGGAAGGGCTGGGTGCGCAGGTCAACGGCGCGCACCTCCCTGGCGGCGATGGTCACGCAGGTGCCGTCGATGTCCAGCTGGCAGCCGGCCTCCTCCAGTTTGGTGAGCACGGCACGCAGGTGGTCGCTGATCACGGGCGCCACGCTGAGGGTGGAGCGGGTGATGGCGGCCGCCAGCAGGAAGGTGCCCGCTTCGATGCGGTCGGGGATCACGGCGTAGTCGGCGCCGTGCAGACGCTCCACACCCACGATCGTGATGGTGGGGGTGCCGGCGCCGCGCACCTTGGCCCCCATGGCCAGCAACAGACCGGCCAGATCCACCACTTCAGGCTCGAGGGCAGCGTTTTCGATCACCGTTTCGCCCTGGGCCAGGGCGGCCGCCATCATCAGCGTTTCGGTGGCGCCCACGCTGGGGCAGTCGAGGTGGATGCGCCCCCCGCGCAGCCGGTGGCCGCGGCCGGGCACCACGGCCGACACCACGCCGTGCTCGATCGTGACCTGCGCCCCCAGGGCCTTGAGGCCCTTGACGTGCTCCACCACCGGGCGGGTGCCGATCTGACAGCCACCGGGCAGGGGCACCCGGGCGATCCCCAGGCGGGCCAGCAGCGGGCCGATGCAGAAGAAGCTGGCCCGCAGGCTGTTCACCAGCTCGTAGGGGGGCGCCGATTGGTTCAGCCCCGAGCCGTCCATCTCCAGGCTGTCGCTGCCGCGGCGTACCCCCACCCCCAGGGAGATGAGGATGTCGGCCATCCCCTGGATGTCGGTGAGGGGAGGAATGTTGCGCAGCCGCAGCTGGTCTTCGGTGAGCAGGCTGGCGGCCATCAGCACCAGGGCTGAGTTCTTGGCGCCGCTCACCCGCAGCACGCCGGAGAGCTGCCGGCCGCCGGCGATCTCAAGTTGAGGGTTGAGAATCTGCTGAGACGGGACAACAGCGACGGTCATTGCTTTGGCGTCCCGCTTAGGGACCCCATCCTGACAACTGCGTTTGAGACCGGCAAGACGTCCGGCCTCGGAACTGGCTTGGTGGGCCGGGGTGATGGGGTACATTTTCCGAGTCGCCAACCGGCGATTCACGCCCACCACGCGGATGTGGCGGAATTGGTAGACGCGCTAGTTTCAGGTACTAGTGGCAGCAATGTCGTGGGAGTTCAAGTCTCCCCATCCGCACTCGAAGGCCTTCCTCACTGCGAGGAAGGCTTTTTTGTTGCCCCTGCCCCTGCCCCTGCCGCCAGCCCGCGGTGTTGTTCTGAATGCCCTCCCCATGCTCGTTCTGAAAATCACCAACGCCCGTGAGCTGGTGAGCGCCAAGTTGGGCCGCTTCCTGGAGGCCCTCACCCCCGAAGCCCTCGACGAGAAGACCGTGGAGGACATCCTGGTGAAGGAGCTGATCAAAAACCTGGCGGCCGAGGGGCTCAAGGGGGAGGTGGCCGCCGTGCGTGGCCTCGACCTGGAGGGGAAGCAGCTGGTGTTGGGTGACGGCCTGAAGGTGCGCCGCCACGAGACCTTCTGATGGAGCTGATCACCAGCCGCCGCAACCCGTTGGTGGGTCGGCTGCGGGCCCTGCATCAGGCCCGGGGCCGCCGCGAGCAGGGGCTGCTGTTGCTGGAGGGCACCCACCAGCTGCAGGAGCTGTTGCGGTTGGGGCTGCTGCCCGAGCAGCTGCTGGCCACGCCGGCCTGGATCGAGCGCCACGGCGCCCTGGTGGCCGCCTGCCCTGTGCCGCCGCAGCCGGTGGGGGAGGCGGTGCTGGCGGCGGTGGCCACCACGGAGCATCCCGATGGGGTGGTGGCCACCCTGGCGGCATCGGCCCTGCCCCAGGCCCGTGGTCGAGCCGGATTTGTGTTGGCCCTGGATCAGCTGCAGGACCCCGGCAACCTGGGCACGCTGCTGCGCACCGCCCTGGCGGCGGGGGTGGAGGAGGTGTGGCTCGGCGGTGGTGCCGACCCGTTGCAGCCCAAGGTGCTGCGGGCCTCGGCCGGGGCGGCCCTGGCGCTGCCCCTGCGGCGGGCCGCCGCGCGCCCGGAGCTGATGGGCTGGCTGCAGGCGGCCGCCGGCCGTGGCCAGCAGGTGGTGGCCACCCTGCTGGATGGCGGCCAGACCCAGCCCTACTGGCAACTCGACTGGACGCGTCCCACCGTGCTGCTGCTTGGCAACGAGGGGGCGGGACTCGATGG
>JBIKKZ010000150.1:0-4859 GCA_044360095.1 Vulcanococcus sp.
CCGCACCCGAGCCCTGTCCGGCTTCAAGGGCGGAGAGGTGCGCGTGCTGGTGGCCACCGACATCGCCGCCCGCGGCATCGACATCCACCAACTGCCCCATGTGGTGAACCTCGACCTGCCCAACCAGGCGGAGGACTACGTGCACCGCATCGGCCGCACCGGCCGTGCCGGCCACAACGGCCATGCGGTGTCGCTGGTGGCGGCGGAGGAGCACGAGCTGCTGCGGGCGATCGAACGGCTGATCGGCAACCCCCTGCCGCGCCAGGCGATCCCCGGCTTTGAACCCACCGTGCTCTCCGCCCCGCCGCTCGACCTCAGCGGCGGCCGTGGCCGCGGTGGCCGCTCCGGCGGAGGTGGTGCTGGAGGTGGTGGCGGGCGCACGGCCCAGCGGGCGACCCCCCGCCGTGCCGCTGCCCCATCTGCGCGGCCCCGCAGCGGCCGTTAACCCAGCCGATCCCCCGGGTTGGCCTGCAGCTGTTGCAGCAGCTGGCCGCCGCTGGCGGCCCCCTTGCCCTCCAGCTGGGCACTGCGCAGCAGCAGCGGGCAGCCCCCCGTGGCCACCACCAGCCCCAGTTCCGGCAGCAGCTGCAACACCGTGCCCGGAGCGGCGGCAGGCGTTGCCTCGGCGGGGCGCACCAGGGCGGCGGCTTCAGGGCTGAGCTGCGCTGCCAGCCGTTGCACCAACGGTTCGCTGGCCAGCAGTTTGAGCCGCTTGCCCCTCCAGCCGGTGGTGGCGCCGGGGTAGAGCCCCATCACCCGGCGGTGAATCGCCAGGGCCGATTGGCTCCAATCGATCTGGAAATCAGCCTTTTGCAGCAGCCGTGCCGTGGTGAGCCCATCGCTGCCCTGGGGGCGAACCCCCAGCCGGGTCAGCCGCTCCGCCTCCGGCCCGGGGCCGGCCGCCTCGATGCGGGGCATGGCCTCCACCAGCAGCTCCGCGGTGAGCTGGGCCAGCCGCCCCCCCAGTTGCTGGGCGTTCTCCAGCAGGCCGATCGGGAGCGCCCGCTCCAGCAGCACCGGCCCGGTGTCGAGGCCCGGCTCCATGGCCATCACCCCCACGCCGGTTTGCGCATCCCCCTCCAACAGGCACCACTGGATGGGCCCGGCGCCGCGCCAGCGGGGCAGCAGGGAGCCGTGGCCGTTCCAGCAGCCATAGGGGGGCTGATCCAACACCTCCTGCGGCAGGATCTGCCCGAACGCCACCACCACCGAGGCGTCCGCCCCCAGGTCGGCGAGCTGCCGTTGGCACTCCGTGTCGCGGCGGATGCGTTCCGGGCAGAACACCGGGATGCCCAGCTCCAGGGCCCGGGCCTTCACCGGCGACGGCATCAGGGTGTTGCCCCGGCCCCGGCGCCGGTCCGGCTGGCTCACCACCCCCACCAGTTGGTGCCCCGCCGCCACCAACGCCTCCAGGCTGGGCACGGCGTAGGCCGGGGTTCCCCAGAACAGGAGCTTCATCGGCGGGTCAGGCTTCGCCGGTGATCGAGAGCCCCTCCACCCACACCAGGGGGCAGAGCCCATCGGGGGTCACCTTGGCCTCCCCCTCAAAGCCCACGATCGACTGCAACACCTGGCGGATGTCGCCGGCCACGGTGGCGGCCTCGATCGATCGGCACTCGCCGCTGCGCACCAGCCAACCATCAAAGGGCAGCGAGAAGGAGCCCTGGCTGGCTTTGACGCCGGCGTGCAGGGCGGAGAGGGAGTCGATCCACACCAGGGGCTGATCCGCCTGGAAGCGGTTGAGGCCCGCCTGGCCGCCGCCGCTGCCCGGGGTGGTGCCGATCTCAAACCAGTCGGGCCCCACCGACACCTTCGCGCCCAGGCCAGCGTGGCCCGTGGGCTCCACGCCGAAGGCACGGGCCGTGGCCTCCGAGTGCAGAAACTGGCGCAGCACGCCCCCCTCCAGCAGCGCCAGGCGGCGGGTGGGGGTGCCCTCGCCGTCGAAGGCGGAGGCGCCGATGTTGCCGGGGTGCAGGCCGTTGTCGTGCAGGTCGAGGAAGGGCACCGCCAGCGGTTGGCCGAGCGACTCGCGGTTGCTCAGGCTCACCCCATCGAGCACGGCCCGGGCGTTGAACAGGCTGCTGAAGGCGCCGATCAGGTCGAGGAAGGCCTCCGGGCTGAACACGCAGGTGTAATGCCCGGTTTCGATCGGGGCGTAGTCGAGGTGGCTGATGGTGCGCTCGGCCGCTTCGTTGATGCAGCCGGCGATGTCGAGGTCGCCGGCGCCGTAGGCCAGGCGCATGGCTCCGGCACTGCGGGGTTTGCGCCCGGTTTCCTCGGCGCGGGCGTAGAGGTACACGCTGGCGGTGGTGAGCCGTTGTTGGCGGCGGGCCCCGTCGCTGTTGAGGTAGATGCGCTCGCTGCTGCGTTCCGCCAGGCCGTTGTAGGGCACGGTGCCGATGGCGCTGTGGCGCCCCAGCAGCTCCTGCTCCGCCTGCTTGAGCGTGTCGAGCAGGTGCAGGATGCTGCGGGGCGCGTGCAGCGGCTGGTTCAGCTCCGCCACCGGCGCGGTGGCCAGGGGGGAGAAGGCCGGGGTGTCGTCGGGGTTGCCGAAGGCGCTGGCGGCCTGGGCACCGCTGAGGGCACGCTCCAGGCCCGAGTCCGACAGGTCGGATGTGCTGGTGGTGCCCACCAGGCCATCGCCATTCCAGACCCGCACCGTGATCGAACTGCGCTGGGCCCCCTTGAGTTGCTTGGGCTCGCCGCGGTCCACCTGCACGGAGGTGTCGCTGCTGCAGGCGGCCCCCAGGTCCCATCGGCGGATGCCGTGGTTGGCGGCGATGCGCGCCAGGGTTTGGCCCAAGGCATCGGCGTTGAGGCTTGCCCCGGTGGCGGTGTCACCGCTGGCCATGGTCAGCGGCCCCCCACGGTGATCGAATCCACCTTGATGTGGGGCTGGCCGACGGTCACGAAGATGCTGCCGCTCACGGAGCCGCAGAAGCCCGCCGCCAATTCGAGGTCGTTGGCGCACATGGAGATGCGCGGCATCACCTCCTTGGCTTCGCCGATCAGGGTGGCCCCCTTCACCGGTTTGGTGAGGGTGCCGTTTTCGATCAGGTAGCCCTCCTCCACGGCGAAGTTGAACTGGCCGGTGGGGCCGACGCTGCCGCCCCCCATGGATTTGCAGTAGAGGCCGCGGTCCACCGATTCGATCAGCTGCTCGGGGCTGTGGGGCCCCGCGGCGATGTAGGTGTTGCGCATGCGGCTGGCGGCGGCGAAGGAGTGGCTCTGGCGGCGGCCGCTGCCGGTGCGGGCGTGGCCGGTGCGCAGTTCGCCGGCCCGGTCGCTGATGAAGCGCTTGAGCACGCCGTGTTCAATCAGCACGGTGCGCTGGGCCTCCATGCCCTCGTCGTCCATGCTCAACGATCCGAAGGCACCGCTGGTGAGGCCCTCGTCGATGGCGGTGACGGCGCTGTGGGCGATCGGCTCGCCCACCCGCTCGGCGAAGGGGGTGGTGCCCCGCTCCACCTGGGTGGTTTCCAGCAGGTGGCCGCAGGCCTCGTGGAAGATCACACCGCCGAAGCGGTTGGCCAGCACCGCCGGCATCTGGCCCGCTTCCACGTAGTCGGCGTAGAGCATGGCGGCGGCGCTGTCGCACACCTCCTGGGCCGATTGTTCGGCATTCCAGGTGCGCAGGTCGTCGGGGCGGTCGGCGCTGCCGTAGCGGCGGCCCACACCGGCCCTGTGGTCACCGTCGGCCGCCAGCACGTTGAGCCCCACCGATTGGTGCAGGCGGATGTCGCGGCCGAAGGTGCCATCGCTGGCGGCCACCAGCACCTCCTGCCAGTCGCGGGCGTAGCTGCCGCGGCGCACCTGCAGGTGGGCGCCGCGGCGCTGCAGCTGTTGGGTGCCCCCCAGCAGCGCCTGGGTGGCCTCCTGCAGTTCAGGGCTGCGCTGCAGCCAGTCGCCCTTGCTGGCGGCGAAGTCGTTGAGGGCCGGCAGGCCGTCGAAGCGGGAGGGGTTGAGGCTGCCCAGCTGCAGACCCAGCATGCCCAGGGCCTGCTCCAGGGCCCGCCGCAGGCCGGCGTCGCTGAGGTCGTTGGTGCTCACGAAGCCGTCGCGCTGCTGGCGGAACACGCGGATGCCCGCCCCCATGCCGAAGGCGGGGGTGACGCTGGTGATCGTGTCCTGCTCCGCCAACACCCCAAGGTGGTCGGTGCGCTCCAGGAACACCTCCACCAGGTCGGCGCCGGCGGCGGTGCCGAAGGCCAGCAGCGTTTCGAGCCGCGGCGCCCAGCGCTGGTCGAGGGGGCCGTTGAGCAGATGGGGCAGGGCGGGATCGCCGGCGGCGGCGCCGGAACCCGCGGGGCTGGTCAGGGTCACGCGCGGCTCAGCGCACGGCTGGCTGGAACTGCTCGCTGCGAATGGGATTCATCAGGAACAGCTTGGCCATCTCGGCGGCGTTGGCGGCCCAGAAGGGCAGCTTGCGCATCAGCTTGATCGGCGCCGGGGCCTGGGATTGATCGGCCGCGCTGAGCTGGTTGTTGTTGCGCACCAGGCGCTCCAGGCGCGTGTAGAACTTCGGATGCTCCACGTTGAGCACCACGGGGAACACGCGCGCCGAGGTTTCGTTGGTCTTGGCGATCACGTACTTGTCGTACTCGCGGGCATCCAGGCCAAGGGCTTCGTAGAACTCCTTGCGGGCCACATCGCGCACATACATGGTGGCGAACACCGCCAGCAGGAAGAAGCGGCACCACAGGCGAGCCCGCAGGCCGGTGACGCTCTTGGGCTGGGCCTTCATCAGCGCATCGAAGAAGTCGCCGTGGCGGTTTTCGTCTTGGCACCAGTTTTCGAAGAAATTGAAGATCGGGAAGATCTTGCTGTCGGGGTTCTTCTCGAGGTGGCGGAAGATGGCG
>JBIKKZ010000151.1:0-4839 GCA_044360095.1 Vulcanococcus sp.
GCTGGTTGCTCAGCCCAGCCTTCCACCCCGACGTGCTGCCGGCGGCGATCGAGGCCGACCCCGTGCTGCGGTTGATCGATCGGCTTCACGTGCTGCCGCCCCTGGCCCTGGCCTGGCTGTCGTGGCAGCTGGGGGGGTGGGCCTGGCTGGGGGCCTTCTGCCTGAGCACCACAGTGCTGTTCCACGCCGTGGCCAGCGTGAACTCCGTGGCCCACCTGGCGGGCAGCCAACCCTTCGCCACCGGCGACGCCAGCCGCAACAACCCCTGGGTGGCGCTGTTCACCCTCGGTGAGGGCTGGCACAACCTGCACCACGCTTTCCAGGGCTCGGCGCGCCAGGGGCTCACCCTCCGCCAGGGGCGCGTGGTGGTGCTGCCCGATCCCACCTACCGCTTCATCTGCCTGCTGGAGCGCCTGGGCTGGGCCCGGCAGCTGCGCATTCCCTCGCAGCGGGCCCTGTTGGCCCGGGGGGCCTGAGGCCACCGGCCTCTACGCTGATTTGGCGCCGACCGCCTGATCAACTCACCGCAATGCCCTGGGAAATCCTTCTGTTTGCGGTGGTTCTCAGCGTTGATTCCTTCTCGGCCGCCTTCGCCATGGGCTTCCGCCGTTTTTCAGCGGCGCGGGCGTTCTCCTTCGCCCTCAGCTCGGCCGTGGCCGAAGGGGCCGCCACCGCCCTGGGCTTCCTGCTGGGGCGCATCGCCAAGGATTTGATCACCAGCTACGACCACTGGGTGGCGTTTGTGCTGCTGGTGGCGGTGGGGGCCCACATGTGCTGGGAGGCGTACCACCACAACCCCGACGCCACCACCGAAGCCGACGCCCCCCGCACCCACAGCGTGCTCAAGATCCTGCTGGTGTCCACCATCACCAGCATCGATTCATTGGGGGTGGGCATCACCCTGGGCCTGGCGAGCAAGCCGATCCTCCACTACGCCATCGCCATTGCCCTGGCGGCCTTCGCCGCCACCTACCTGGGGCTCGGGCTGGCCAAGCGCATGCCGGTGGTGTTCGGCAGCCGCTTGGAGATCATCGGCGGCGCCGTGCTGATCGTGCTCGGCTTCCAGATGCTGTCGATCTGAGCCAAAGGAATCAGGGGTGGGCCGCAGCCGCCCCGGGAACACCCCGACATCACACTGGAACCATGCCCGCAGCCCTGCTGATCCTGGTGGTGATGGTGGTGGTGGTGGCTGGGCTCAACCCCAACCGCGCCGAGTTCAGTTGGTTTCTGGCGCTGCGCCGCCCCGCCTGGCTCCGCTTCGAGCGGTGGATCCCGCTGATCTGGATCACGATCTACGCCTGCTTTTACGCCTCGGCGCTGCTGGCCTGGCGCAGCGGCAACAGCTTGGCGCTCCAGGCGGGCTTCCTGGTGCTGCTGGTGTTGGTGCAGAGCTACACCTGGCTGATCTGCCGCACCCGCCGCCTCGCCAACGGCACCCGCGTGGGCTTCGCCGGCTGGGTCTGGGGGGTGGCGTTGGCGCTAATCGTGCTGGAGAGCTCCCGCAGCGCCGCCCTGTTGCTGCTGCCTTACCTGCTCTGGAGCCCGGTGGGCACCCTGGTGACCTGGCAAATGCAACGGCTCAACCGCTGACACAATGCGGGCATTGCCCCCGTGCTCCAATGCGCAAGCCGATCCATTCCGTTCAGCTGCTGCTGGCGGGCCTGGCCGCCAGCACCGCCATCGCGCTGCCCGCCGCCGCCGCCAGCGACGCCCTGTGGACCCTGCAGGCCGGTGTGCGCCGCTGTGTGGAAACCAGCCAGGCCCAACCCTGCCGGCAAGCGCAGGCCACCGTGAAGGCCCTCACCCGCAACCCCGCCTACGCCAGGGCCTCCCACCTGTGCCAGGAGGAGATCGGCGAGCTAACGCAGGTGATCGCCCTGCTGCCCCAGCGGGATGCGGTGCCCAACGAGGTGATGGCCTCGGTGAGCGATGTGCAGCAGGCCTGTCTGCCCTACGGCTTCTGATCAGCCGGCTGTGGTGGGCGGGGGCCCGCCTGCTGTGCCGTTAGGCCCGGAACACCCCCACGATCGCCATCACCAGCAGCACCACGCTGCTCAGGAAGCTGATGCCGAAGCCGGGGCCCCGTTTGCCGGGGGCGATGCGGTAGCCCACGCCGTAGGCCACGCGGCCACCCACCCAGATGAACCCCAGCAACGATGCCCAGTCGGGGGAGCCCAGCAGGGCGGCCAACCAGAAGGTGGGCAGGAAGAACACCAGCTGCTCAAGGGTGTTCTGCTGCACCCGCACGGCGCACTCAAACGGCTCCGGACCGGTGGTGGCCGGCGGCATCACCTTGTGCTTCACGCGGGCCTGGCCCACCGCCATGGCCGTGCCCTGGTAAGTGATCAGGGCCGCCAGGGTCACCACGGCGGGGAGGGCGGGGATGGACATCGGCAACGCTGCAGGGGGTGGGCTGGAGGGGGGCTTGAAGCGGGGCCCAACATAGGGGTGCCGCACCGCCCCCCCATGACCCTCGGACGCTTCATCGCCCTGTTTCTGGTGGGACTGGTGGTGGCCATCGGCTTCCAGCTCACCTGGCTGTTCTGGCTGCTGGGGTTTGCCCTGCTGCTGGTGGTGCTCAAACTCACGGTGTTGCGCTGATCCCCCATGTCCGAGCATCCCGGCCCACCGCTCACCGCCCGCGAGATGGTGCGGGCCCACGCCTACCCCGTGCTCGCCGCCGTGGGCACCACGGCGCTGGTGGTGATCGCCATTTGCCTGATCCCCATCGCCCGGCACGCCCAACACATGAACCAATGTGTGTCCAGGCAACTGCCCACCTGGTGCATCGACGTGCGCTGAGGGCTACGGTTCGTCCACTTCGGGATGGCGGCACCAATGCCGGATCGCGTTCAGCCCCTGCCGCAGCGATGGCTGATGGGCGCCGCCTGTGGCGCCCTGGTGGCGCTGGCCAGCCCCGCCCAGGCCACCACGGCCGTGCCGGCCGGCAGCTGCCTGCGGCTCAACCACACCGCCCAGGCCCTCACCGAGTTCAACAACCTGGGCCCGCAGGCCACCGCCGCCGACGCCCGCGCCAGCTTCCAGCTGCTGCAGGCCAGTGAGCAGGGGCTGCAGCGGGATCCGGCCCTGGCACCCCTGCCGGCGATGGCGGCGGTGCAGCGCAGCTGGCGGGCCCTGGATCAGGCCTTTGGCCAGCTGCCCGCCGGCGCCGCTGTGGGCGCCATGCAGCAGCAACTGCAGAGCGCCAAACACGCCCACCGCATCGCCCTCAACGGCCTGATCGTTTCCATCACGTGCCAGCCATGACCGTGCCGCACCGCCGTCTGTTTGTGCCCTTCGGTTGCGCCATGCTGCTGAGCGGGCTGGCCGCCTGGGCCCCCACCCCCGCCCAGGCCTACTGGCATGGCTACCGCTGCTGGGGTGGCTGCTGGGCACGGCCCGTGGTGATCGATCCCACCGTGGTGGCGCCGGTGGTGGTGGCACCGCCGGTGCAGGTCACACCCGTGGTGGTGAACCCGGGTGGGGCCCCTGTCGTGGTGGCCCCAGCCGCCGCACGGCTCTGCACCAACGGCAGCGGCAACGTGTCGCTGCGCACCGGCCCCAACCAAAACTTCGCCGTGGTGGCCAGCCTCAGCCCCGGAGTGCCACTCGCGGTGCAGCGCAACCTGGTGAACCAACTGGGGCAGGACTGGAGCCTGGTGAACGCGGGCGGCTACGAGGGCTTCATCCCCAGCGGCCACGTGTGCTACGGCAGCTGAGGGCTTCAGCCGCGCGCACGGATCCAATCCACCAACAACTGCTGCTGGTCGACCCCATCGAGCTGCCGCTCCGGGATCGCCGCCAGGCGCCGCACCCCGGGGGTGCGGGTCTGCACGATCCGCTTGGCGTGCTCCTCATCCATGGCCCGCACGGGTTCGATGCTGCAGCCCACGGCATCGCAGAAGAACACGGCGTAGGCGGTCATGGCCAGGGGCCCATCTGTCTGTGGTCTAGCCATGGGTGTCGCCGCCAGGCCACAGCTAGGCGAGGGGGCGGCCCTTCCAGGTCCAGCCGCGGCCGCTGAGGGTGCGCCACACGGAGGTGGGGCCGATGGCGGCCACCACCAGGCCGCCCGCCCCCATCAGCCACCAATGGGTGAGCGGCACCTGAAACTGCCAGCGGGTCCACAGCCGCAGCATCAGCTGCAGGGCGATGCCCAGCAGGGCCAAGGCCAGGGCCAGCAGCCAGGGCAGCCGCTCGGCCGGCAGCAGCGCCGCGGCGATGGCCGCCGCCGGCGCCAGCACCCACGGCCCGCTGAACATCAGCAGCACCACCGCCGCCGCCCCCAGCGCCTTGGCCACGCTGCCGTCGAGGCCGAGGAGCCAATTCTTGGTCCACCCCTCCCAGAGGGAGGCGAAGTTGGCATACATGCGCAGCTCCAGCGCATCGAGCCCCAGCCGGTAGCGCAGGCCATAGCCGGCGGCCTTGATCCGCCGTGCCAGGGCTAAATCCTCCACCACCTCCGCCGCCAGGGCGCGGTGGCCGCCGATGGCCCCGTAGGCCTCGCGGCGAAACAACATGAACGGGCCGGCGGCGAAGGCCACCGCGCTGGCTGGGTCGTTGGCGGCCTCAATCGGAAAGCCCAGCCCCAGCAGGCTGGCCATGATCGGCTGCACCATCCACTCCGCCAGGCAGCCGCAACTGAGCCGCGGCGCCAGGCTGAACAGGTCGGCCCCCTCGGCGATGGCCTGGCCCAGGGCGCGCCGCAGGGTGGCCGGCTGCAGCCGCACATCGGCATCCACAAACAGCACCCAGGGGGAGCTCACCTGCTCCATCGCCCGGGTGCAGGCCCAGTTTTTGCCCACCCAGCGCTCCCCGGCCGGCCTGGGACCCGCCTCC
>JBIKKZ010000152.1:0-4794 GCA_044360095.1 Vulcanococcus sp.
GGCCAGCCGCAGCTGCAGTGCCATCCTGGCGGCTCTGCGCCGCGGCCTGGCGGCCAGTGCGGTGGCGCCCGAGGCACTGGAGCTGCTCACCTCCCGTGAGGAGAGCCTGGGGCTGCTCAAGCTCGATGGCCTGGTGGATCTGATCATTCCGCGGGGCTCCAACGCCCTGGTGCGCTTCATCCAGGACAACACCCGCATTCCGGTGCTGGGCCACGCCGACGGCATCTGCCACCTGTATGTCGACCGGGAGGTCGACATCCCCCAGGCGGTGCGGGTGGCGATCGATGCCAAAACCCAGTACCCCGCCGCCTGCAATGCGATCGAAACCCTGCTGGTGCACCGCGACGCGGCGCCGGCGTTTCTGCAGCTGGCTCTGCCCGCCTTCGCCGCCGCCGGCGTGAGCCTGCGGGGCGATGCCGCCAGCCAGGCGCTGGGGGTGGAGCAGGCCGCCACCGACGACGATTGGCGCACCGAATACTCCGACCTGGTGCTGGCGGTGCGGGTGGTGGACGACCTGCCCCAGGCCCTGGAGCACATCCGCCGCTACGGCTCACGCCACACCGATGCCATCTGCACCACCAACGCCGCCACGGCGGAGACATTTCTGCGGGGGGTGGACAGCGCCGGGGTGTATGTGAACTGCTCCACCCGCTTCGCCGATGGCTTCCGCTACGGCTTCGGCGCCGAGGTGGGCATCAGCACCCAGACCCTGCCGCCCCGCGGGCCGGTGGGGCTGGAGGGGTTGGTGACCTACCGCTACCTGCTGCGGGGCGATGGCCACATCGCCGCCGACTACGCCACTGGCGGCCGCCCATTCAGCCACCGCGACCTGCCCCGATGACCACCGGCCCGGCCGATCGGATCCTGGTGCGCGGCCTGCGGCTCTGGGCCCATGTGGGGGTGCTGGAGCGGGAGCGGCAGCTGGGCCAGTGGTTTGAGCTGGATTTCAGCCTCGAGTGGGATCTGGCGGCTGCCGGGGCCAGCGACCGGCTGGAGCACAGCCTCGATTACAGCCAGGCGATCACGGCACTGCAGCGGCTGGCGGGGGAGCTGCGCTGCCTCACGCTGGAGCACTTCTCCGAACGCATTCTGGATCGGCTCCAGCAGCTCTATGGCGCCGTGCCCACCCGCCTCGAACTGCGCAAGTGCCATGCCCCCGTGCCAGGGTTTGATGGGGTGGTGGGCGTGCAGCGCTCCCGCCACTGCCAGCGCGAGGGGTGACGTCTCTCCCGCCGCCGCGGCCGCCCCTGGTGCTGCTGCATGGCCTGTGGGACACGCCGCGGGTGTTCCGGCGCCTGGAGGCGGAACTGCGGGGGCGCGCCCCGGATCTAACGCTGCTGGCGCCGCACCTGCCCCACCGCTTCGGGGCGGAGCCGCTGCGGGCGCTGGCGGCCAGCCTGGCGCCGCTGATCAACGGGCGCTTCGGGCCCCACACCCCGATCGACCTGCTGGGTTTTTCGATGGGCGGCCTGGTGGGGCGCCTGTGGCTGCAGGACCACGGCGGGGCAGCCCGCTGCCGGCGGTTTGTGTGCCTCGGCAGCCCGATGCGGGGCACGCTCACGGCCCAGCTGGTGCCGCGGGCGCTGCTGGCGGGCATCGCCGACATGAAGCTGGGCAGCCCACTTCTGCGCCACCTGGATGCCGGCATGGGCACGCTGCAGGGGGTGGCCTGCACCAGCTTCTATACCCCCACCGAACTCACCGTGGTGCCCGGGTGGAGGGCGGTGCTGCCGCTGGGGGAGCGGCGCGCCCTGCCGGTGTGGACCCACCGGCAGTTGATCGGCCACCCGCGCGCCTTGGCGACGGTGGCCGATGTGCTGCTGGCGCCGGATTAAACCGCCACCAGGCCGGAGTGGCGGATCAGGGCCTCGCTGCTGGGCTGGCGGCCGCGGAAGGCTTCAAACACCCGCTGGGGGTCGAGGCTGCCGCCGAGGCTGAGCACCGTGTCGCGGAAGCGGCGGCCGGTGTCGCGGATTTGGGCTTCGTTGTCGAGCCCCACCTCCTCGAAGGCGCCGAAGGCATCGGCGCTGAGCACCTCGGCCCACTTGTAGGAGTAGTAGCCCGCGGCGTAGCCGCCGGCAAAGATGTGGCCAAAGGAGCAGAGGAAGGCGTCCTCGTCGATCGGGGCGAGCACCGTGGTGGTGGTGGCGATGGTGCGGCGCAGCTGCTCGGGGGTTTGGCCGCAGCCGGGGTGCCACTGGCTGTGGAGCTTCAGATCCACCAGGGCGAAATGCACCTGCCGCAGGGTGGCGGCACCGCCCATGAAGGTGCGGGCGGCGTGGAGTTTGGCGAATTCGCCCTCCGGCAGCGGCTCGCCGCTGCGCCAGTGGCGGGCCATGCCCAGCAGGGTGGCCCGGTCATAGCACCAGTTCTCCATGAACTGGCTGGGCAGCTCCACCGCATCCCATTCCACGCCATTGATGCCGGCGGCCTGAGGTCGCTCCACGGTGGTGAGCATGTGCTGAAGGCCATGGCCGAACTCGTGGAAGAGGGTTTCCACCTCTTCGAAGGTCATCAGGCTGGGGGTGTCCCCCACCGGCGGGCTCTGGTTGCAGATCAGGTAGGCCACCGGCAGCACCGGTGTGCCATCGGACCGGCGGGAGCGCACCAAGCACTCATCCATCCAGGCGCCACCGCGCTTGCTGCCGGGGCGGCTGTAGGGGTCGAGGAAGAAGGCGGCCAGGGGCTCGCCCGCCGCCTCACCGCTGGCCTCGAGGATGCGGAAGAAGCGCACGTCGGGGTGCCACACCGGCGCCTCGCCATCGGCCGCTTCGATGCGGATGCCGAACAGGCGGTTGCAGAGGGCAAACAGGCCATCCAGCACCCGCGGCAGCGGGAAGTAGGGGCGAAGGGCTTCGCTGTCGAGCTCGAAGCTTTCCTGGCGCAGCACCTCGGCCCAAAAGCTGATGTCCCAGGGTTGGAGTCCGTCGGCTTCGGGGGCGCCGTGGCGGCGGGCGCAGTCCGCCAGGGCTTTGAGTTCCTGTTGGGCCACCGGATGGGCGGCGGCCCGCAGCTCCTCCAGCAGGGCCTCCACGGCGGCTTCGGAGTCGGCCATCTTGGCGGCCAGGCTCACCTCGGCCCAGTTGGCGTAGCCCAGGCGGCGGGCCTGCTCACCGCGCAGGGTGAGGATGCGCTCGATCAGGGGCCAGTTGTTGCGCGCGGCCGCTTCGCTGCTGTCGCCCTGGCCGGAGGCCCGGCTCACGTGGGCCTTGTACGCCTGCTCCCGCAGCGGCCGGCAGCGGCTGTATTTCATGAACGGCGCGTAGCGGGGCATGTCGAGCCCCAGCAGCCACGGACCGTTTGTGCCTGTGGCATCCGCATCGCCGGCGGCGCGTGCCGCCTGGGCCAGCTGATCCAGCAGGCTCGGCGGTAGCCCCTCCACCTGTTCGGCGTTGGTGAGCCGCAGGGTCCAGCCGTTGGTGGCATCGAGCACCTGGTTGCCGAAGCGGGTGGAGAGCTCCGCCAGCTCCTGGCTGGCGGCGTTGAACGCCTCCTGTTCGGCGCCGCTGAGGCCCACACCCCGCAGCTGCATGTCGCGCCGTTCGGCCTCGAGGATGCGCCGTTGGGTGGCGTCAAGGGGTGTGGTGCCGGCGGCCGCCTGCTGGGCCAGCTGCTCCAGGGCCCGGAAGATCACCTGGCTCTGGCCAGCGCGGTTGCCGAAGGCCACCACCGCTGCCTGCTGGGCGGCGTGGGCCTCCCGCAGCTCGGGGCTGTTGCAGACGCCGTTGAGGTGGCTCACCACCCCCCAGCTCCAGCGCAGGCGCTCACCCAGGCGCTGCAGCGGGTCCATCAGCTGCCCCCAGGCCAGTGTGGTGCCGGCGGCCAGGCTGCGCTCGAGCCCCTGCTCCAGGGCGGCCAGCTCGGTCTCCAGCTCCGCCATCAGGGTGGGGATGTGGGCGCTTACCGCCTCCGGCGTGATCGCGTCGTAGTGGGGCAGACCCTCACCGCGCAGGAGTTCCGGAACGCTGGCGACCATGGCGGTTGGCGGGCTCAAGGGGTTGAAGCCATTCCAACCGACGGCAATGGCGTGCCGCTGTTCAGCCGAGGGCGGGAAGCCGAAGCGCCACCACGGTGTGTTGGGCCAGCCCGGTGGCCAGGGCGGTGGTGCTGGCTTCGTAGAGGTCGATGGCGATCCGGGGCCAGAAGCCGATCACCAGGGTGGGCACCAACAGGCTGAGGCCGATCACCAGCTCGCGGGGCTTCATGTCCCCCACCACCGCCAGGGCCGGGATGCGGGGGCCGAAGAACACGCGGCGGCAAAGGCTGAGCAGGTAGATGGGGGTGAGCACGACGCCGATGGCGGCGAGCACCACGGCGATCACGCGGAAGCCCACGGTGAAGGCGTCATTGCTGGTGAGCCCGAGAAACACGGTGATTTCGCTCACGAATCCACTCATGCCCGGCAGGGCCAGGGAGGCCAGGGAGCTGGCCACGAAGAAGGCGAAGGTGATCGGCAGCACCTTGGCCAGGCCGCCCATGTTGGGAATGGAAAGCGTTTTGGTCCGCTCGTAGAACACCCCCGTCACGAAGAACATGGCGGCGGCGATCAGGCCGTGGCTGATCATCTGCAGCATGGCGCCGCTGAGGCCGAGGCTGTCCACCGCGCCGATGCCCAGCAGCACAAAGCCCATGTGGCTCACGGAGCTGCAGGCGATGCGGCGTTTGACGTTGTCCTGGGCGAGGGCGTTGAGGGCGCCGTACACGATGTTGACGATGCCCAGCACCACCAGGGCCGGCGCCAGCTGCAGGTGGGCCTCCGGCAGCATTTGCACGTTGAAGCGCAGCAGGGCGTAG
>JBIKKZ010000153.1:0-4776 GCA_044360095.1 Vulcanococcus sp.
AACCTGAGCGGGGCTGGCGGACTGCGCCATCTGGCCCTGCGGGTGGGGCACCACACCGGAGAACTGCTGATCACCCTGGTGAGCAGCCACCCCAACCTGCCCGGCCTCACCGCCATGGCCCAGGCCTGGATGGAGCGATGGCCGCAACTTGTGGGAGTGGGTCTCAACCTGCAACCACGCGCCACCAATGTGGTGCTCGGACCCACCACCGAGCTGGTGCTGGGCCGGCCCTGGTTGCTGGAGCGCTTTGCGGGCATTGAGCTGCGCATTGGCGCCGACACGTTTTTTCAGGTGAACACCCCGCAGGCCGAGCGGGTGGTGCCCCTGTTGGCAGCGTTCTTCGGTGCTGACCAAGGCCCGCAGCTGCTTGATGCCTACTGCGGCATCGGCACCTTTGCCCTGCCCCTGGCGGCCGCCGGTGCCTCCGTGCTGGGCCTTGAGCTGCAGGGCCCGGCGGTGGAACAGGCCCGCGCCAACGCAGCGCGCGCCGGCCTCCACCAAACTCATTTTCTGGAGGGGGATGTCGGGGCGCTGCTCAGGGAGCACGTCGCGGGCGTGGATGGGCTGGTGGTGGATCCACCGCGCAAGGGCCTCAGCGACGCCGCCCGGGAGGCCATCGTGGCCAACCCTCCGCCCAGGCTGGCCTACATCAGCTGCAACCCCGCCACACTGGCCCGTGATCTTGGCGCCCTCTGCGCCTCCGCTGGCTACCGGGTGGAGCGGCTGCAGCCCGTGGATTTCTTCCCCCAGACCAGCCACGTGGAGTGTGTGGCGTTGCTGCGTCGTGGTTGAGCACAGGGGGTGAGGCTCAGGCCCTTAGCTCGGCCCCGAATTGCCGCTCGAGGGCCGCGCGGATCGTCTGGTGGGCTGCATCCACTTCCGCATCGGTGAGGGTGCGCTTGGGGTCGCGGTAGCGCAACCGAAAGGCCTGGCTGCAGCGGCCGGCCGCCACCTGCTCACCTTCGTAGCGATCCACCACCACGGCCTGCTCCAGCAGGGGCTTGCCCGCCTTGCGGATCGCCTGCAACACCTGGGCGCTGGGGGTGCTGTTGGGCACCACCACCGCCAGGTCGCGCTCGGAGGCGGGAACCGTGGCGAAGGGGCTGAAGGCCGGTTGCCAGCGGTTGGCGCGGGTGGCGGCGGCCAGCAACGGTGCCAGCGCCAGCTGGAAGCCATAACTGGCGGTCGGCAGGTCGAGGCGCTCGCAGAGTTCCGGATGCAGTTGGCCGAACCAGCCCCCCGGCCGGCCCTCCACCACCACCTGCGCAGCCCTTCCGGGATGCAGCTGGGGCTCATCGGCCAGGCGGCGATCTTCCACCGGCACCTGCATCGCCTCCATCACGCGCTGGAGCAGGCCGCGGGCCTGGAAATACTCCAGGGGCGTTGCCTTGCCGCCACTGCTCCACAGCTCCGCCTGGCGGGCGCCGCAGATCACCCCCGCCAGCTGCGCCGTTTGCCGATCCCCCTCGGCGGCGGAATCGAAGACATGGCCGATCTCGAAGGCCCAGAAGCCCTCACGGCCGGCCTGCAGGTTGCGCTGGGCGGCGATCAGCAGCTCGTCCAGCAGGCTGTCGCGCAGGTGGCTGTAATCCGCCAGCAGGGGATTGGCCAGCGGCAACCGCCGGTTGGGGTCGGCCCCGGGTCGGTCCTTGCTGGCGGGGCCCAGGGAGAGGGCACAGGTCTCCTGCAGGCCTGCGGCCACCAGGGCACGCCGCAGCCGACGCTCCGCCTGCTGCAGGGGCGTGAGGCCACCGGGGCAGAGGGGATCGGGCAGGTGGCTGGCGAAGCGGTCGTAGCCGACCAATCGGGCCACCTCCTCGATCAGATCCACCTCCCGTTGCAGATCCATCGCCCGGGAGGGCGGCACCAACACCCCCCACCCGTCTTCGTCGGCCTGCAACTGGCAGCCCAGGGCCCGCAGGATCTGTTCGATCTCGCTGTCCTCGAGATCCCCCTCATGGCCCTCTTCATTCAGCACGGGGCCCAGCAGGTTGTGCAGGGCATCTCGGCGTAGGGCAATCGGTGCCTGGGGTTGTGCCGCCCGCTGGTGCAGCCAACGGCCCTCCACCGTGGCCCCGCAGATCTCCTGGAACAGCTGAACCGCCCGGTCGGCCGCCAACAGGGTGACCTCGATGGGCAAGCCCTTTTCGAAGCGGCTGCTGGCATCGGTGCGCAGGCCCACGCTCCTGGCGCTGCGGCGCACGGTCTGCGGGGCGAATAGGGCCGCCTCCAGCCAGATGCGCCGGGTGCCGTCCTGCACACAGCTGTTGTCGCCGCCGATCACCCCCGCCAGCGCCACGGCATGGGGGCCGTAGCCCACCACCCAGGCGTCTTCGCTGAGCTGAAACTCCGTGCCATCAAGCGCGGTGAACCGTTCGTCGCTGAGGCCGGGCCGCACATCCAGCAACGCAGGATCAGGCTGTCCACCGCTGATCGCCGCCAACCGCTCCGCGTCGAAAGCGTGCAAGGGCTGACCCAGCTCCAGCATCACCAGGTTGGTGATGTCCACCACGGCATTGATCGGGCGCAGGCCGGCGCGCTGCAACCGGCGCTGCAGCCAGGCCGGCGAGGGCTGAACGCTGACGCCGCTGAGGGCGGTCACACTGAACAGACCGCCCTGCTCGATTCGAGCGGCCACGTCCCCGCCCACGGGCAGGGGTGCTGCCGCCACGGATGGGGCAGCGCCCGGCAGCGTCAGCGCTGCACCGCTGAGGGCGGACACCTCCCGGGCGATGCCCTGCATCGAGAGGCCATCGGGCCGGTTGGCGGTGATCGCCAGCTCGAGGATCTGGTCGTCGAGGCCGAACAAGGGCCCCACCGGCGAGCCCAGGGCGGGCACCTGCTCCAGGGCTTCATCCAGCACCACGATGCCGTCGGAGTTGTCGCTGAGGCCCAGCTCCGCCAGGGAGCAGATCATGCCGCTGCTGGCCACACCCCGCAGCTCAGCCGGTTTGATGCTGAGATCCACCGCCGGCAGGTACGCCCCCACCGTGGCCACCGCCACGTGAATTCCCGCTCGCACGTTGGCGGCACCGCACACGATCTGCAGCGGCTCGGCGGCGCCGATGGCCACGCGACAGACGCTGAGTTTGTCGGCGTTGGGGTGGGGCTCACGGCTCTCCACGAAGCCCACCACCACGCCCGCCGCGCGGGCCTCAAGGTTCTCGATCTCCTCCACTTCGAAGCCGGCGACAGACAGGCGTTCCGCCAACTCCTCCACCGGCAGCGCACAGGCCACCAGCTCCCGCAGCCATTGGAGCGAGACCCGCATCGACAACCCAACACAGTGGCGCCGACTCTAAGGAGCGGCGCCCGCAGGCCCGAACAGGCGACCAGGTATGGTTGTTAGCTGTCAACACGCTTCGCTCAAGCGGCGCAACGTCCTTTATGGCCAAGAACAAGGGCGTCCGGATCGTGATCACCCTCGAGTGCACGGAATGCCGGTCCAACCCCGCCAAGCGGTCCCCTGGTGTATCCCGTTACACCACCCAGAAGAACCGCCGCAACACCACTGAACGGATTGAACTCAAGAAGTTCTGCCCCCATTGCAACAAGTCGACGGTCCACAAAGAGATCAAGTGATCTCAGCGGATTGATCGCTGTCTGCCAATTCATTTCCTCCGTTCAGCCATGGCTAGTTCATTTTTCAAGAAACGTCTGTCGCCGATTAAGCCCGGCGACCCGATCGACTACAAGGACGTCGATCTGCTCAAGAAGTTCATTACCGAGCGCGGCAAGATCCTGCCCCGCCGTCTGACGGGCCTCACTGCCAAGCAGCAGCGCGACCTCACCAATGCCGTCAAGCGGGCCCGCATCGTGGCCCTGCTGCCGTTCGTGAATCCCGAGGGCTGAGATCCTGGCGCTGTCGGAGCTCCGAAGCGGCGACCTGGTCGGCGTGCTGGAGCCCCGGGGCCCCCAGCTCGGCCTCATTACCCAGCTCCAGGGCAGCAAGGCCCGCCTGCTGCTCGGCTTTGATGCCAAGGAGCAGGTCCTCCCCCAGCGCCTGCTTGAGCGCCTGAGCCCCCTGCCCCCCGGTCATGAACCGGTGCGGAGCCTGGGGGCGTTGCCCTGGTCCATCACACCGCAAGTGCTGGCGGCTGAACAGCCCAGCCGAAGGGCCCTCAGTGCCGCCTGGCTGCTGCTGCTGGAGGCGCCTGAGGCCATGGGCCTGGTCGCCTTCACCGACTTGCTGTGCGGCGATCAACGGCCTCAGCAACTGGCGGCCTGTTGGTTGAGCTTGGTGGGCACGCAGCCTTGGTTTCGGCTGCGCCAGGGACAGGTGAGCCCACGGCCCCTCGACGACCTGCGTTCCCTGCGGCGCGACCGCCGCCGCCATCGCCTCCAGGAGGAGCGCGATCAACGTTGGCTGGCCCTGTTGAAGGCCCGCCAACCCCTGAGCCAGGCAGCACTGGCGGTGGAGCACCAACAACGGTTGGAGCAATTGCAGCAACTGGCGGCGGGCTCCCTGGCGGAGGGCGACCTGGAGGTTGGCCTGCGCGCCAGTCTCACCGCGCTGCACCTGGGAACGGAGACCGGCATCGACAGGGGCCAGCTGCGGCATCTTTTGGTGGATCTGCAGCAGTGGGACCCCCACCAGCTGGCGTCCCTGGCGGGCAGCCCCTGGTCCAGCGGGTTCTCAGACGACCTCCAGCGGGAGGCCGAACGCCTGGTGGCCCTCAGCGCCGGGCCACGGCCGGGGGATACCGAGCGTGTTGACCTCACGGCCCAACGCTGCGTGACCATCGACGACGACGGCACCCGGGACATCGACGATGG
>JBIKKZ010000154.1:0-4764 GCA_044360095.1 Vulcanococcus sp.
GGCGGGTGAGCTTCCGCATCCGCGACATGATGAAGTGCTTCCCCTCCCAGGGGCACCCGATGGATGCGCTGCAGAGCAGTGCCGCCTCCCTGGGGCTGTTCTATTCCCGCCGGGCCCTCGACAACCCCGAGTACATCGTGTCGGCGGTGGTGCGGCTGATCGCCAAGATCCCCACGATGGTGGCGGCGTTCCAGCTGATCCGCAAAGGCCAGGATCCGATTCAGCCCCGCGACGACCTGCCCTACGCGGCCAACTTCCTCTACATGCTCACGGAGCGGGAACCGGACCCCCTAGCGGCCCGCATCTTTGATGCCTGCCTGATCCTGCACGCGGAGCACAGCCTCAACGCCAGCACCTTCAGCGCCCGCGTTACCGCCAGCACCCTCACCGATCCCTATGCGGTGGTGGCCTCCGCCGTGGGCACCCTGGCGGG
Organism: Vulcanococcus sp.; assembly: GCA_044360095.1. Lineage (GTDB taxonomy): Bacteria > Cyanobacteriota > Cyanobacteriia > PCC-6307 > Cyanobiaceae > Vulcanococcus. The sequence continues at coordinate 434 of JBIKKZ010000154.1, forward strand.
ACCCCTCCATGGCGGCGCCAATGAGGACGTGCTGGTGATGCTCGAAACCATCGGCAGTGAAGACCAGGTGGAGCCGTGGCTGGAGCGGGCCATCGCCGAGAAGCACAAGATCATGGGCTTCGGGCACCGCGAATACAAGGTGAAGGATCCGCGGGCCGTGATCCTGCAGAAGCTGGCGGAGCAGCTGTTTGACCAGTTCGGCCACGACCCGCTCTACGACCTGGCCCGCAAGCTGGAGGCGGTGGCGGCCGAACGGCTGGGCCCCAAGGGCATCTACCCCAACGTCGACTTCTATTCCGGGCTGGTGTACCGCAAGCTCGGCATCCCCGAGGACCTGTTCACCCCGATCTTCGCCATCGCCCGCACCGCCGGCTGGCTGGCCCACTGGAAGGAGCAGCTGGGGGCCAACCGCATCTACCGTCCGACGCAGATCTACACCGGTGCGCAGGGACGGCATTGGTCGCCGTTGGTGGCCCGATAAGGGCTGCGGCCTCCTAAGTTGCCCCCATCCAACGGCCAGCCATGGTGACCGCCACTCCTGCTGTTGTGAGCCCCGGGTTGAGTTCAGGTCTTGACCTTGAGGGCAGCTTCACCTCGGTGCTCGAGGGCCTTGGCCTCTCCCACGGGGCGGCCCATCTGCTGTGGCTGCCCCTGCCGATGCTGCTGGTGCTGGTGGCGGCTGTGGTGGGTGTGCTGGTGAACGTGTGGCTGGAGCGCAAGATCTCCGCCGCCGTGCAGCAGCGCATCGGCCCGGAATACGCCGGAGCCCTCGGCATCCTGCAGCCCATGGCCGATGGCCTCAAGCTGCTGTTCAAGGAGGACATCATCCCCGCCCGGGCCGACGGCCTGCTGTTCACCCTCGGGCCGGTGCTGGTGCTCGTGCCGGTGATCCTCAGCTGGCTGGTGGTGCCCTTCGGCCAGCACCTGCTGATCAGCAATGTGGGGGTGGGGATCTTCCTGTGGATCTCCCTCAGCAGCATTCAGCCCATCGGCCTGCTGATGGCGGGCTACGCCTCCAACAACAAGTACTCCCTGCTGGGTGGGTTGCGGGCGGCGGCCCAGTCGATCTCCTACGAGATCCCCCTCGCCCTGGCGGTGCTGGCGGTGGTGATGATGAGCAATTCGCTCAGCACGGTCGACATCGTCGACCAGCAAACTGGCGCCGGCATCCTCAGCTGGAACATCTGGCGCCAGCCGGTGGGCTTCGTGATCTTCTGGATCTGCGCCCTGGCGGAATGCGAGCGCCTGCCCTTCGACCTGCCGGAGGCGGAAGAGGAGCTGGTGGCGGGCTACCAGACCGAGTACGCCGGCATGAAGTTCGCCCTCTTTTACCTGGGCAGCTACATCAACCTGGTGCTCTCGGCCCTGCTGGTGTCGGTGCTCTACCTGGGTGGCTGGGGCTTTCCGCTGCCGGTGGAGTGGATCGTCAGCCTCACCGGCCAGTCGGTGGATGCTCCACTGGTGCAGGTGATCACGGCCGCCACCGGCATCGTGATGACCGTGCTCAAGGCCTACCTGCTGGTGTTCTTCGCGATCCTGCTGCGCTGGACCGTGCCCCGGGTGCGCATCGACCAGCTGCTCGACCTGGGCTGGAAGTTTCTGCTCCCGGTGGCCCTGGTGAACCTCCTGGTGACCGCCGGTCTCAAGCTCGCCTTCCCCGCTGTTTTCGGCGGCTGACCGCCACCCATCGCCCTCCCCACCATGTTCGGGTTCCTCAAACAAGTCGGCGATTACACCCGCGATGCGGTGGGTGCCGCCAATTACCTCGCCCAGGGCCTTTCGGTCACCTTCGATCACCTGCGGCGCCGGCCGATCACGGTGCAGTACCCCTACGAAAAGCTCATCCCTTCGGAGCGGTACCGAGGCCGCATCCACTACGAGTTCGACAAGTGCATCGCCTGTGAGGTGTGTGTGCGTGTTTGCCCGATCAACCTGCCGGTGGTGGATTGGGTGATGAACAAGGCCACCAAGAAAAAGGAGCTGCGCAACTACTCGATCGATTTCGGGGTGTGCATCTTCTGCGGCAACTGCGTGGAGTACTGCCCCACCAACTGCCTCTCGATGACCGAGGAATACGAGCTGGCGGCCTTTGATCGCCACAGCCTCAACTACGACAACGTGGCCCTAGGGCGGCTGCCCACCAGCGTCACCAGCGATCCGGCGGTGCTGCCCCTGCGCGAACTCGCCTACCTGCCCAAGGGCGAGATGGACCCCCACGGCGTCGATCCCAACCGCCCGCGGGCTGGCCAGCTGCCGGCCCAGGTGCTGGAAACCCTGCCAAAATCCGAACCCGCAGCCGTTGAGGAGTCCCCCGAATGACGATCGCCTCCTCCACCCAGCTGATCTGCTTCGTGGCCCTCTCGGCCGCCGTGGCCCTCGGTGCCCTGGGTGTGGTGCTGCTGCCCAACATCGTGTACTCCGCCTTCCTGCTGGGCGGGGTGTTCCTGTCGGTGGCGGGTCTGTATCTGCTGCTCAACGCCAGCTTTGTGGCGGCGGCCCAGGTGCTCGTGTATGTGGGTGCCGTGAACGTGCTGATCCTGTTCGCGATCATGCTCGTGAACAAACAGGAAAACCTGGCGGCGATCCCCGGCCTGGCCGTGCGCCGGCTGCTCTCCGGAGCGGTGTGCGCCGGCCTGTTCACCCTGCTGCTGCGGGTGGCCTTCACCACCCCCTGGGCCACCCCCGGCCCCACCCCCGTGGGCGAAGAGGCCACGATCCGCATCGGTGAACACCTGTTCAGCGATTACCTGCTGCCATTTGAGCTGGCGTCGGTGCTGCTGCTGATGGCCATGATCGGCGCCATTGTGCTGGCCCGCCGTGATGTGTTCATCGCCGACATCGCCACCGGTGAGCCCGCCGATCAGGGCCTGATTGAAAAGTCCCGCACCCCCCTGCTGCTGGAGAAGACCAACCCATGACCATTGAGCTGCCCACCGCCGTTCCCCTGCAGGCCTACCTGGCCCTGGCGGCGATCCTGTTCTGCACGGGCGTTTGGGGGTTGATCAACAGCCGCAACGCGGTGCGGGTGCTGATGAGCATCGAGTTGATGCTCAATGCCGTGAACATCAACCTGATGGCCTTCTCGAGCTACATCGATGGCCAGTTGATCCGCGGCCAGGTGTTTGCCATTTTTGTGATCACCGTGGCGGCCGCTGAGGCTGCCGTGGGCCTGGCGATCCTGCTCTCCCTGTATCGGAACCGTGAAACGGTGGACATGGAGCGTTTCAACCTGCTGCGTTGGTAGGCAGGCTGGGGGCAGTTACCCGTCCCCATGCGGCTCGAGTCCGTCTGGTTGATTCACCGCGCCGCCAGCCAGGCGGCCCTGCGCCAGGCCCGCCGCTGCGCCGAGAGCCTGCGGGCGCAGGGGGTGGCCGTGGCGGTGGCCATGAGTGGCGCCAGTGCCAACCCCTTCCCGGGCCTGCTGGCGGATGAGGGCCACCCCCCCGACCTGGCGGTGGTGCTGGGGGGCGACGGCACGGTGCTGGGGGCCGCGCGGCACCTTGCCCCCCTGGACGTGCCGATCCTCAGCTTCAACGTGGGCGGCCACTTCGGCTTCCTGGCCCAGGAGCGCAAGTTGCTCAGCCAGGGCTCCGGCGATGGCGATCCCCTGGATGATCTCTGGCAGCGCCTGCGGCACGACCGCTTTGCCCTCGAGCGGCGCATGATGCTGGAGGCCCGCATCGACGGCACCGAGACGGTGCACACGGCCCTCAACGACGTCTACTTCCGCCCCGGCATCGAGGCGGAGGCCCCCACCTGCGTGCTCGAGTTGGAGATCGATGGCGAGGTGGTGGACCAGTACCGCGGCGATGGCCTGATCATTGCCACCGCCACCGGCTCCACGGGCTATTCGATGGCCGCCGGCGGCCCGATCCTGCACCCGGGGGTGGAGGCGATCGTGGTGAATCCCATCTGTGCCATGAGCCTCTCCAGCCGGCCCCTGGTGGTGCCGCCCCGGGCCCAGCTGGCGGTGTGGCCGTTGGGGGAGGCCAACCGCAAGGTGCGGCTCTGGAAGGATGGTGCCCACGCCTGTGTGCTGGAGCCGGGCGACCGCTGCCTGGTGGGCCGCTCGCCCCACGCCGCCTTGATGGTGCTGCTGGAGCAGAGCCCCTCCTATTACCGCAGCCTCAGCCGCAAACTGCACTGGGCCGGCAGCCTCACCGCCGCGGAGCCCTCCCCCAACTGACCCCCGCACGCCCCTGAGCGATGGCCCTGGAGATCGAACGGCGTTTTCTGGTGTGCGGGGAGGCCTGGCGTCCCCTGGTGCGCTGGAGCCGTTCGCTGCAGCAGGGCTACCTGGCGGGGGCCGCCGATGGGCTCACCCTGCGGGT
>JBIKKZ010000155.1:0-4752 GCA_044360095.1 Vulcanococcus sp.
TTGCCGCGGCGCAGGGAGTCGAGGTCGCCCTCGAACACTTTTTCTTTGCCCCGCCAGACGCGCACCTTGCAGTTGCGCTGCAGCTTGCCATTGGTGACATAGCAACCCGCCACGGCGCTCTTGCCGATGCTGAACACGGCCCGCACCTCCGCTTCGCCGAGGCTCTCCTCCACCATCTCGGGCTCCAGCAGGCCTTCCATGGCCATCTGGATGTCCTCGAGCAGCTTGTAGATCACGTCGTAATCGCGCACATCCACGCCGGTGGCATCGGCGGCGCGCTTGGCGCCGGGGGCCATCGAGGTGTTGAAGCCCACGATCACGGCGCCGGAAGCGGCCGCCAGATCCACATCGGTTTCGGTGACTTCGCCGGGCGCCGACAGCAGCACCCGCACTTGCACCTCCTCCTGGGGCAGCTGCTCCAGGGAGCCCAGGATCGCCTCCACGGAGCCCTGCACGTCGGCCTTGAGGATCAGGTTGAGCTCCTTGAGTTCGCCTTCGCTGGCCTGGCCCGACATGGACGCCAGCGACACCCGGCGGGAGGCCATTTGCTGCGCCAGGCGGGTGGCGCGGGCTTCGGTGGCGCGATCGCCCACCACGGCACGGGCGGCTTTCTCGTCGGGATAGACCTCAAACTCATCGCCGGCGGTGGGCACTTCGCTGAAGCCCAGCGCCTCCACCGCGTAGGAGGGGCCGGCCTCCTTCACGCGCTTGCCGTTGTCGTCGACCATGGCGCGCACCTTGCCCAGGATCGGTCCGGCGGCCAGCACGTCGCCGGTGCGCAGGGTGCCGTTCTGGATCAGCAGCGTGGCCACGGGGCCCTTGGCCTTGTCGAGGTGCGCCTCGATCACGGTGCCCTTGGCCATGCGGTCGGGGTTGGCCTGCAGGTCCTCCACTTCGGTGACCAGCAGGATCATCTCCAGCAGCTTGTCGATGTTTTCGCCCTTGATGGCGCTCACCGGCACCATCACGGTGTTGCCACCCCAGTCCTCGGCCACCAGCTCCTGGGCGGAGAGCTCCTGCTTCACCCGATCCGGGGAGGCGCCTTCCTTGTCGATCTTGTTGATCGCCACCACGATCGGCACCTTGGCGGCGCGGGCGTGGCTGATGGCCTCCAGGGTCTGGGGGCGCACGCCGTCATCGGCGGCCACCACCAGCACGGCCACGTCGGTGACCTTGGTGCCGCGGGCACGCATGGCGGTGAACGCCTCGTGGCCCGGGGTGTCGAGGAAGGTGATCTTGCGCTGTTCGCCGCCGTGGGGCACCTCCACCTGGTAGGCGCCGATGTGCTGGGTGATGCCCCCGGCTTCCCCTGCGGTGACCCGGGTTTTGCGGATCGAGTCCAGCAGGCTGGTTTTGCCGTGGTCCACGTGGCCCATCACGGTCACCACGGGCGGGCGGCGGATCAGGTGAGCCAGGTCGCTCGCCTCGATCATTTCCACCGTCTTGGCGGCGGCCTCCTCCACGTCGTCTTCGAGCACCGGCACGCCGAACTCATCCGACACCGTCTCGATCGCGGAGAGATCGAGGGTTTGGGTGACGGTGGCGATGATGCCCTTGAAGAACAGGCTCTTGATGATTTCGGAGCTGTCGACGCCAAGGCGGTCGGCCAGTTCCTGCACCGTGAGGTTGCCCTCGGGCACCACCAGCATTTCGGGGCGCTGGGCCTTGGCCTCGCGGGCGGCCCGCAGTTCCATGGCGCGGCGGCGCTGGCGCTGGCGGGTGGTTTCCTTCTTGCGCTTGCGGGCCACCACCGTGGGTTTCGGCTGGGCCGCGGCGGCACCGCGGGGCTTGGCGGGGCGGGCCAGGGAGGCCTGCAGCACGATGGCGTCCTGTTCGCCGGCAAAGCCGCCGGTTTCTGCGGTCAGGGCGTCGTCGTTCTCGCCAATGATGTGCACCTTCTGGCGCTGCTTCTGGGGCGAGCGGCTGCGCAGGGCTTCGAGCTTGGCGGAGTCGTCCCAGTCCGGGCGGCGGGCGCGGCCGGGAGCCGGCGCCTGGGGGGTGCGGAAGTTGGGCCGCCGCGGTGCCGTGGGCGGCGTGGCCGAGGGGCGCAGGCCGTCCTCACCAGTGGCGGCGCCATCGGCTCCAGCCGGGGCACCGGGGCGGCGGGGTGCTGGAGCGGCGGGACGGGCACCGGGCTTCTGCAATTGCATCAGCTCGCCGGGCGCCACCGGCTTGCGCATGCCAGGCATCCCGGGCATGCCAGGGCGGGTCGGCGGGGCGGGGCGGGTGCCACCGCCCATGGGGGCGTTGCTGTCGCGGCGGATCGGTTTGCCCACCAGCTCCACCTGGGGCCGGGGCGGCGGTGCGCCGGGGCGGGTGCCCTGGCCTGCCCGCACGGGGGCGGGTGCGCCGGGGCGGGTGGGCATGCCGGGCCGTTGGCTCAGGGCCGGGCGGCCAGCGGGGGAGGCGGGGCGGCCGCCGCCGGCAGCGCCGCCAGCGGCGGGGGGTTGCCCTTGACCGCTCTGGGGGCGCCCCACCAACTGGGGGCGTCCACCACCGGCGGCGGGCCGCACGGGGGCCGGTGCGCCAGGGCGCTGGGGTGCCGGCGCCGGCGGGCGGCTGGGGGCACCGGCCATGGGCGGCGCGGGTTTGCGGGCGGGCAGCGGGGCGGCGGCGGGCCGGGCTGGTGCGGGGGCACCCGGACGGCCTGGGGCGCTGGCCGCGGGTTTGGCGGCCGGTTTGGCCGGTGCCGGGGCGGGGCGGCTGGGGGCCGGAGCGGCGGCCGCCGGTGGGGCGGGCTTGCTGGCCACCACCGCCGGTTTGGTGGCGATCACCGCGGGTTTGGCCGGTGCCGGGGCGGGCCGGGCCGGAGCGGCGGCGGGCTTGGCGGCGATGGGCGCCGCTGGCTTGGCCACCGGTTTGGCCGGTGTCGGTGCGGGCCGAGCCGGAGCGGCGACGGGCTTGGCGGCGGTGGCGGCCGGTGCCGCCGCCTTGGGGGCCTCGGGGGCTGGGGCCGCGGCTTTCTTCACGGACAGGATGGCCTTCGGTGCCGGAGCCTGTGCTGGTGCCGCGGAGGCGGCACCGTTGCTGCCCCCTTTGATCAGGCTGCGGATGCGGGAGGCCTCGTCGTCGCTGATGCAGCTGCTGTGGCTTTTGGCCGCAATGGCCAGCTTTTCCGCGGCATCGAGCACGTCCTTGTTCTCAAGGCCCAAGTCCTTGGACAGCTCGTAAATCCTGACTTTGCCGCTGCTGGTCATTCAATGCTCCAAGTGGTCGGGGCAACGGGTGCCACCGGACCTCAACCCACGGTGAGGCCACTGTTCATCTTGCCTCAGCGTCTGCGGAGGGGGAGGTGCACAGACGCTGCTCCAGGGCCGCGTAGATGGAATCTGCAACCTGGCAACGCAGTGCCTTCTGCAGTTTCTTGCGGCGTCGGGCTTCCTCGAGGCAGGTGTGGTTGCGGCACAGGTAAGCCGACCTCCCCATCCCCTGGTCGAGGGCCAGTCCCCCTTCGGCCTGGCGGATGACCCGCCAGAGCTGCTGACGATCCAGCAGCGTCCGGCAGGTCACGCAGCGCCTGAGGACGCTGCGGCCACTCACCGGGCCCCGTCGCCGTCATGGGCGTCGGCCACAGCCTCGGCCTCGGGCTGGGCTTCCGCCTCCGGCTCCACGTCCGCCTGCGGCTCCACGTCCGCCTGCAGCTCCACGTCGTAGGCGTCGTAGCTGCCATCGCCGTAGTCCTCCTCCTCATCCTCCGGCAGGGGATAAAGCTCGCGCAGGCGGGCATCCTCTTCGGCGCGCAGGGCCTGTTCGGCCTCCAGCCGCGCCTCAGCCTCCGCCTGCAGGGCCTCCTCCTCCTCGCGCAGGGCGATCAGTTCGGCCACCTTCTCGTCCTCGGAGGCCTGGTCGTACTCGGTGCTGTTCTTGATGTCGATCTTCCAGCCGGTGAGGCGGGCGGCCAGGCGCACGTTTTGGCCTTCGCGGCCGATGGCCAGGCTGAGCTGATCCGGCGGCACCAGCACGTGGGCGTGCTGCCCTTCGGGATCCACCAGACGCACCATCTCCACCCGGGCGGGGCTCAGGGAGTTGGCGATGTACTGGCCGGGGTCCTGCGACCAGCGGATCACGTCGATTTTTTCGCCGCGCAGCTCGTTGACCACCTGCTGGATGCGGGAGCCCCGGGCGCCGATGCAGGCCCCCACCGGATCCACTTCGCGTTCCACCGAGTCCACGGCCACCTTGGTGCGGGGGCCCACGGAGCGGCTGGGGGGATTGGCTTCGCGGGCCACCGCCACGATGCGCACCGAGCCCTCCTGGATCTCCGGCACCTCGTTTTCAAACAGATACACCACCAGGCCGGCGTTGGCGCGGCTCACAAAGAGCTGCGGACCGCGGCGGGGCACCTCGCTCACCTCCTTGAGGAACACCTTGAAGGTGGCGTTGGCGCGGTAGTTGTCGTTGGGCAGCTGGTCGCGGCGGGGCAGTTCCGCCTCCACCTCGGGCCGGCCCAGGCCGCTGCTCACGGCCATGATCACGCTCTGGCGCTCGAAGCGGATCACCCGGGCGGTGAGCACGGGGTCCTCCAAATCCGCAAACTCCTCCTGGATCATGCGGCGCTGCTGATCGCGCAGCTTCTGGGCCAGCACCTGCTTGGTGGTGGCGGCGGCCATGCGGCCGAAGTCGTCTTTCTCCGGGGTGACGTCCAGCACCACGGTGTCGCCCACCTGGGCGTCTTCAGCCACCTGCATCACCTCGGCCAGGGCGATCTGGTGGTCTTCGCTCTCCACCTCTTCGACGATGATTTTCGAGGCC
>JBIKKZ010000156.1:0-4682 GCA_044360095.1 Vulcanococcus sp.
CGAGGCTGCTGAGAAAGTTGGCGAGCGAGGGGGTCATGGCAATGGCAAATCCGCCCACGATCCTAGGCAGTGGAGCCGACTTCCTACGATCGCCCCATCGCTGCTTAGAGCTTTGTGACGGGACCGGACAGCTCAGCCGCGCTGTCGCCACAGGCGCTATCCCCAGACACCGTGGCCCTGCTGCGCCAGCTGCTGCCGCCGCTGCATCTGGTGCTGGGGTTGGCGCTGGCGGCCTGGACGCTGCTGTTTCTGTTTCGCATCGTGCTCACCTGGTACCCCCAGGTGGACCTGCGCCAGGGGCCATGGCGCCTGGTGGGCGGCCCCACCGAGCCCCTGCTGGTGCTGACGCGCCGCCTGGTGGCCCCGATCGGTGGCGTGGATGTGACGCCGGTGATCTGGGTGGGTCTGGTGAGCCTGCTGCGGGAGCTGCTGGTGGGCCAGCAGGGCCTGATCAGCCAGGTGATGCTGCGCCTGAGCGTGCTGCCGGCCTGATCGGGCCCCTGGTCAGAGACAGGCTTCAGGTGGGGGGCAGCATCTCCTGTTCCACAAATTTGGTGTGCACATCACCCGCCTGAAATTCGGGGCGATCCAGCAGTTGCAGGTGGAAATCGATGGTGGTGGGGATGCCGGTGACGGCACATTCCGACAGGGCCCGGCGCAGCCGCCTGATGGCGTGGTTGCGGTCGGTGCCCCACACGATCAACTTGCCGATCAGCGAGTCGTAGAAGGGGGGGATTTCGTAGCCCGTGTAGACGTGGCTGTCGAAGCGCACCCCGGGGCCGCCGGGGGGGAGCCAGCCGGTGATCTTGCCGGGGGCGGGGCGGAAGTTTTGGCGCGGGTCTTCGGCGTTGATGCGCACCTCGATGGCGTGGCCGGTGAGCTTGATCTCCTCCTGGCGCACGGAGATCGGTTCGCCGCCGGCGATGCGCAGTTGTTCGGCGATCAGATCCACCCCGGTGACCATCTCGGTGACCGGGTGCTCCACCTGGATGCGCGTGTTCATCTCCATGAAATAGAAGTTGCCGCTGCGGTCGACCAGGAACTCCACGGTGCCGGCGCCCTCGTAGCCAATGGTGCGGGCGGCGGCCACGGCGGCATCGCCCATCTGCCGGCGCAGGTCGGCGTTGATGGCCACGCTGGGGGCCTCCTCCAGCAGCTTCTGATGGCGGCGCTGGATCGAGCAGTCGCGTTCCCCCACGTGCACCACGTTGCCGTGGCGATCGGCCAGCACCTGCACCTCCACGTGCCGCGGCCGGTCGATGAATTTCTCCATGTAGAGGCCGGGGTTGCCGAAGGCCGCCTCCGCCTCCCCCTGGGCCGCCTTGAACAGGTTGTCGAACTGGTCGGCGCTGGGCACCAGGCGCATGCCGCGGCCGCCGCCGCCGGCGGTGGCCTTGATCATCACCGGGTAGCCCATCGATTCGGCCAGGCTGCGGGCCTCCGCCACGCTCTCCAGCAGCCCCTCGCTGCCCGGGATGGTGGGCACCCCCACCCGCTGCATGGTGGCCTTGGCGGTGGATTTGTCGCCCATGGAGCGGATCGACTCCGGCGACGGCCCCACAAAGGTGATGCCGTGGGCGCCGCAGATCTCGGCGAATTTGTCGTTTTCCGCGAGGAAGCCGTAGCCCGGGTGGATGGCATCAGCGCCGCGGGAGGTGGCGGCCGCCAGGATGTTGGGGATGTTCAGGTAGCTCTTGCTGCTCGGGGCATCGCCGATGCACACGGCCTCATCGGCCAGTTGCACGTGCAGGGCATTGCGGTCCACCGTGCTGTACACGGCCACGGTGGAAATCCCCAGTTCGCGGCAGCTGCGCAGGATGCGAAGGGCGATTTCGCCACGGTTGGCGATCAGCAGTTTGCCGATGGGCATCCAGTGGCGGTCCGGCGGGTCCGGCGGGGCAGGCCGGTGGGACTGTATCAGTGCTCACCGGTGCCCCCCCACGGCCCGCCGCATCCGTGAGATCCGCTGGGGCCGTGGGGGGCTGACCGGTATGATTCACGGGCGGTGCCTCGGCTCCGTCCACGCGGATGTGGTGGAATTGGTAGACACGCACGTTTGAGGGGCGTGTGACTTCGGTCTTGCGAGTTCAAGTCTCGCCATCCGCATTTTCAGCTGTGCCGGCGGGCCGTCTTCGTGGGTGTCAGCGTGAACCCTGAAGGCTCCCGCAGCAGCGCCGCACCAGAGCAGGCCGCCTCTTCAGAGCAGGCGGCCATCGTGCTGGTGTGCAACGGCCCCGGCGAGTTGGCCACCTGGGTGCGCCCCTTGGCCCAGCGGCTGCACCGCGATCTGCCCCTGCGGCCGCTGCAGCCCCTGGCTTCCATCGGCCTGCAGCTGGTGCTGGTGCCCTGCCCCAACGCCACCGGCAGCGAGCATCAGGTGGCGGAGCGCATGCAGCTGTTTGAGCGGATCCTGCCGGCCCGCCGCTTCTGGTGGCTGCTGCTGCGGCCGCGCCGCCATGGCCCCTGGCCCCGCCGCGGCGTGGTGGTGTTCCTCGGGGGTGATCAGTTCTGGACGGTGCTGCTCTCGGCGCGGCTCGGCTACCGCCACCTCACCTACGCGGAATGGGTGGCCCGCTGGCCCCGCTGGAACGACCGCATCGCCGCCATGGGGCCGGCGGCGGCCGATCAGATTGCCCCGCGCTGGCGCTCCCGTTGCCGGGTGGTGGGCGATCTGATGGCGGATCTGTCGGAGGCGGCCCGGGCGGAGCGGCCCTTGGCCAGCGGCGAGTGGGTGGCGCTGATGCCCGGCTCCAAGCGGGCCAAGCTGCAGGTGGGCATGCCCTTTCTGCTCGACACGGCCGATCGTCTCGCGGCCCTGCGGCCGGGCTGCCGCTTTCTGCTGCCGGTGGCCCCCACCACCTCCGTGGCGGAGCTGCTCGCCTACGCCGGCCCCGCCAACCCAATTGCCGCCCACTACGCCAGCCGTGAGCCGCGCCTGGAGGCCTGCCCCGATGGCCCCGTGCTCTGCACCGCCGCCGGCACGCGCATCCTGCTGGTGGAGCAGCAACCGGCCCATGGGGTGCTGAGCCAGTGCGCCCTGGCGCTCACCACCGTGGGGGCCAACACCGCTGAATTGGGGGCCCTGGGGGTGCCGATGATCGTGCTGGTGCCCACCCAACACCTGCAGGTGATGCAGGCCTGGGATGGGGGTCTGGGGATCCTCGCCCGCCTGCCGCTGCTGCGCTGGCTGCTGGGGGCGGCGATGACCGCCTGGCGCATGCGCCACCACGGTTTTCTGGCCTGGCCCAACATCTCCGCCGGCCGTGCCGTGGTGCCGGAGCGGGTCGGCACGATCAGCCCCGCGGAGATCGCTGCGGAGGCGGCCGATTGGCTGGCCCAGCCCCAGCGCCTGGAGGGCATGCGCAACGACCTGCGCAGCCTGCGGGGCCAACCGGGTGCGGTGGCCTCCCTGGCGGCGATGGTGCGGGAGCTGCTGCCCGCGGCCGCCGCAGACGCTGCCTAATTTGGCGGCACTGCGCACCGCCCCCTGCCATGGCTGATGAGCCGCTGTCCTGCGACCAACTGCCGCCCGCCAAGCCCTCCGCCGATCCGGAGTATTGGCGCGCAAGGCTCACCCCGGAGCAGTTCCAGGTGGCCCGGATGGGGGGCACCGAAAGGGCCTTCACCGGCATCTACTGGGACAACAAGGCCCAGGGGATGTACCGCTGCGTGTGCTGCGGCAGCGAGCTGTTCAGCTCCGACACCAAGTTTGAGTCGGGCACCGGCTGGCCCAGCTTCTGGGATGGGGCCAAACCCGGCGCCATCACGATGCTGGAGGACCGCAGCCACGGCATGGTGCGCACCGAGATCAAGTGCGCCCACTGCGATGCCCACCTGGGCCACGTGTTTCCCGATGGGCCCACCCCCACCGGCCTGCGTTATTGCGTGAATTCCGCCTCGCTCAACTTCGAGCCGGCCCAGGGCTGATCAGGCCGCCTCGGCGCTGCCGCTGAGGGAAAAGGCCCGCACCGCCTCGATGCGCACCGCGGCCAGGTCGCCCGGCCGCCAGAGGCCGCCCTCGGTTCGGGCTGCGGGGAAAAAGGTGAGCCGGTTGGTGCGGGTGCGGCCCATCACCTGGGTGGCGTCTTTGGGGTTGGTGCCCTCCACCAGGATCTGCTCCAGGCGGCCGTTGTAGCGGGCGCTGCGCTCCTTGGCCTTGCGTTCCACCAGGGCGTTGAGCTCCTGAAGCCGCTCCACCTTCACCGCCTCCGGCAGTTGGTCGGGCCAGGTGGCGGCGGGGGTGTTGGGCCGCGGGGAGTAGGCGGCGGTGTTCACCTGGTCGAAGCCGATCTCCTCGATCAGCGCCAAGGTGCGGCGGTATTGGGCGTCGGTTTCGCCCGGAAACGCCACGATCACATCGGCGCTGATGGCCGCATCGGGCATGCGCTGGCGGATGCGCTCAATGATGCGGCGGTAGCGATCCACCGTGTAGCCCCGGGCCATGGCCTTGAGCACGGCGTCGTCGCCGCTCTGGAAGGGGATGTGGAAGTGCTCGCAGACCTTCGCCAGGTCGGCGCAGGCATCGATCAGCCGTTCGGTGAAGTAGCGCGGGTGGCTGGTGGCAAAGCGGATGCGCTCAATCCCCTGCACGTCATGCACCGCCTGCAGCAGGTCGGTGAGGGTGTGCTGGCGCCGCCCCTCGGGGGTGATGCCGGGAAGATCGCGGCCGTAGGCGTCGATGT
>JBIKKZ010000157.1:0-4681 GCA_044360095.1 Vulcanococcus sp.
GAGCGGTATGGCCTGCGGGCTCTTCCCTATGCCCTGGGCTGGCGCTGAGCGCCGGCCCGATCCTCAGACCACGCCGCGGGCGGCCAGGCCGAGGATGGCGCCCATGCCCAGGATGTGGCCGAAGGAGGTGGTGGCCAGGAGGGCGGCGTGGCTCATGCCCCCGAACATGGTGGCGTTGGGCAGCTGGGCGCCTTCGTTGGGGTACTTGATGGTGGCTTTGCCGATGCCGATGGCAATCACATTGGCAACGATCATCACCAGGCCCACCTTGGGCGACCAGGCAACGGAAGCGGGGGCGATGGCCAGCAGGGGAGCGAGCATCGAAATCTCAGGCGACACCACATCTTCCGGGGGAGATGGGCCTGCGGCCCGGCGCGCTTAAGACTTGTTCACTGCGCCGGCCCGCTGGCCTCCCCGCTGAAACCCCAGCAGCACCAACAGGTTGCTGAGCGTCAGCATCGCCTCTGCGCCCCCGTGCAGGGCATCCACATCCGCCAGCTGGTGCCCGTAGACCCGCTCGGCCACCAGGGCCGCAACGATCGTCACAAGCACAAACAGCAGTGTGAGGCAAAAGCCCCAGAACGCCAGCCGCGGCATCCGGCCGCTGCGCCAGCTCCACCACAAAAACAGCAGGTAGGGCAGCAGCGACAGGGCAAACAGGGGGGCCGGGTCGATGCCCGCCAGGGCGCTCAGCAGGCGGTTGGCATCCATGGGATCAGGGCCGCGCCAGGCGGTTCAGGTTCCAGGCCGCCAGGGCCAGGGTCCCGTTGCCCAGGGCCGTGGTGCCCGCCTGCAGCACCACCAGGCCGTCGAGGGTTTCGGCGTTGTCAAACAGGTGCCAGGTGCAGGCGGCCATGGCGCTCACCAGGGCCGGCGCCATGGCCAGGGCCAGCCAGCTCCAGGCCCGTTCGCCGCGGCGCTGCCCCCAGCGCTGGATCGCCAGCATCGCCAGGCTCCACTCCAACACGGAGGCCACGTGGATCCACCAGGTGGGCAGGGAGAGGGCGTGCATGGCCCCGGTCTAGGTGGCCATCACTCGACGGTGTGGCTGCTGAACTGCTCGAACACCGTGCGCAGCACAGCCGCCATCTCGGGTTTCAGTTCACAGCCAGGGGTGGTCTGGGCGGCGAGCAGCAGCAGGGCGCTGGCATCCACCAGGGCGGCGGCCTCAGCGCTCGAGAGGCTGATCAGGTGCTCATCTCCGCAGTGTGTGACGTGCAACAGAACCGACCGAATATGTAGTGCAGGCTACTTTTTTGTGGCGTGCCTGTGGGAATCAGCAGGTTTGCTTCACCTTCGGCCTCAAGTGCGGGCCATTCCGCTCAGAAACAGGCCCTCAATGCAGCTGCTCAAGGGCAATGAAGCTGCCCCGTTGATGAAAATCCGGCTCGGCGACAGCATGCTGCAAAGCCCAGTACTGGCAGCCCATCTGGTGGTGCTCGAGCACGGTGGTCAGGGCCACTTCCAGGCGGGGATCACCGGTTGCAAGCCAACCCTCCCCCGGCAGCGTTAGCTCGAGCGTGAGCCGCTGGGGGCTGCGGCAGCAACGGTGGGGCAGCTGCTGGATGGCCGGTTCTGGGCGGCCCCCCCGGCGGTAGCCATCGAAGCGGTAGAGGTTCCAGTCGCCGCTTGGGCTCAGGTTCAGTTCCCAGTAGCCCTCCTGCCCCACGACCCCCACGAACGCCTCGAAGCAGCTGCTCCGCCAGAGGCCGTCGCGGCGCTGGGGTGCCGGGCTGGGCTCCGCCAGCACCAGTTGATCCAACGGCCCCTCCAACCTGAACTGCAGTTCCAGCTGGCCAGCGCACCACTGGGCTTCCGCCGCCAGCTCCAACGCGGCGGTGGCCGCGTCGCTGCGGAAGGGCTTCAGCGGGGGCATGGCCCCGCCGGCGATGCGCTGATGCTGCCACTCAGGCGCTGCACCAGGCGTCGCAGGGCACCCATCTGCGCCTCGATGCTGGCGGTGAGCCGGAACTGCACCAGGGCGCGCTGCAGGTTGTGCCGCGGGTGCTGAGCCTTGAAGTACACGTTGCCGTTGAGGTGGTCGGTGAAGAAGCGCAGCCCCAGTTCAAAGGCGATCAACCGGGCCGCATCCGGCAGCAACTGCAGCTCCGCAGCGCTCAGCAGGGGGCCCGCTTCCCCCAGATACCCCTCGAGGATCGCCTCCGCCAGGGTGAGATCGAAGCCGACGGCCTCCAGGTCGGTGGTCTCCTCACCCAGGCGGTTGCAGCAGGAGCGGAGGCAGTCGCCGATGTCGGTGTGCACCAGGCCGGGCTTCACCGTGTCCAGGTCGATCAGGGCCACGGCACGGCCGCTGCTGCCGTCGAGCATCACGTTGTTGATCTTGGGGTCGCCATGGATGGGCCTCAGGGGGAGGTCACCGCGCTGTTTGGCGTCTTCGAGCAACGACGCCAGCCCCTCCCGCTCGCGGATGAAGGCCATGCAGAACCGGCTGGCGTCATCGCCCGGGCTGTTCAGCTGGGCCTGGGTCCGCCGGTAGGCCTCCAGGTAGAGGGGGGTGACATGGAACCCCTTCAACGGATCGGCCAGGGTCTCCACCGGCAGGTCGCTGATCAGGGTGTGGAACAACCCCAGGCCGCTCCCCAGCTCCCTGGCCTGGTCCACGCTTTCAATCACGTCCACGGTGGTGGCTTGGTCGATGAAGCTGAGGCTGCGCCAGAAGCCACCGCCGGCGCAGCAGTGCCAGGTTTGGTTGCTCCCCTGGGTGCAGATCAGCTGCGGGTGCTCCCAGCGTCGGTTGCGCAGGGCGGGATGGTCCCGTTTGCGCTCCAGGTGGCTGACCAGTTGCTGCAGGTTGTGCATCACCAGCTCGGGCCGTTCGAACACGGCCGTGTTGATGCGCTGCAGCACGCTGAGGCCCCCGGCGCTGCGCACCAGGAAGGTGTCATTGACGTTGCCACTGCCGAGGGGACGGATGTCAGAGACACGGCCCTCCCCATGGAAGGCCTCCGCCACCCGCCGCAGCTGGGCGTCGTCGCCGGCGCTCACGCCTGCTCGGCCTGCTGCTGCTCGATTTCCCGCAGCAGTTGGTGGCGAATGTGGTCGGGGGACTTGTACTGGCGCGGCAGGCAGTTGTGCAGCGTGGTCAACCGGCTCCAGGCCAGGGTTTTTTCGATTCGCGCCACCGGTCGGCCTTCCAGCAGCAGCTGTTTGAGGGCCTTGCGGTACAGGAAATACTTCGACTCCAGCTCACCGATGGTGAGACCCTGGGTATCGCTCATGAAGCTCCTGGCTGGTAGGCCAACAGCATCAAGCTATGCGAGCGCCGCAATGCCCTGGCCGATTGGGGGCCAGTTGGTGGTGAGGCGTCACACAGCGCTATCCGCTTCACAGGGTGCTGCAGGCTTGCTCAAAGCGCAACAACTGCCGCCGTTGGGCGTCGCTGGCCGTGGCTTGTAGTCGGTTGAGCAGCGTCCGGGCCCGTTGCACCTGCCCGCAGGCCAGGTCGTTTTCGCCCCGGTTGAACTGGTCGTCAGCACTGAGCAGGGCCTCCTGCAGCTGGCGTTGTGCCCCGGACTCCGCTGCACCGCCGGCGGGGGCCGCCGGCGCCGCTGCACCGGGATTGGCTCCGGGTGTGGGCCGTGGCCCCGGTCGTCCACAGGCCCCCAGGGCCAGGGCCAGGGCCAGCAGGGTGACGTGGGGAACAAGCCGTGCGCTCATGCCAGCACCGCCGCCTGCTCAGCCGTGAGACGCCCCGCCGCCAACAGGGTGCGGGTGATGCGGGCAATGTCGAGCACCGCGTGCACCCTGTAGCCGGCGGCCTGAAGCCGCTCCCGGGCGCGGCGATCCCGTTGACCACCGTGGTCGATGAACACCACCACGTCCTCCACCACCAGACCGGAGCTTTCCAGCTTGTTGATCCCCTCCAGCACGCTGCCGCCGGTGATCAGGATGTCGTCCACCACCACCACCCGGTCGCCTTCGTTGAAGTCGCCCTCGATCAGGCGCCGGGCCCCGTGGGCCTTGACCTCCTTGCGCGGATAGATCAGCGGTTTGTGCAGGGCCAGCGACAACCCCGTGGCGGTGGGCAACGAACCGTAGGGGATGCCGGCGATGCGATCGAAGCGCAACCCTTCCAGCAGGCTGGCGTAGCTGTGCAGCACCCGATGGAACAGGTTCGGGTCGGAAATGATCTGGCGCAGGTCCACGTAGTAGTTGAACAGCGCCCCTGAGGCCTGCACGTACTCCCCGAAGAGCAGGCAACCGATGTCAAACAGGTCGATGATCAGCTGGCTGTCCGGTTCGAGGGTGTCGGGGGTGCCGCCCGCGGGCTCCGCCACCCAGACGGCGCAGCTGTTGCCCTCTGCCCGGGGATGCTGGCTGAGCCAGTGCTCCCGGCTGCGGTTGATCAACCCCTTGAGGGCGGCGGCCTGTTCCCCCAGGTCGTCCTCCACCAGCAGGTTCTGGGGCAGCGGCAGCAGCAGGCCATCGGCGGCGTCGTTGAACCCCGCCTCCAGCAGGCCATCCAGCCGCTCCTCTTCGCTCCAGATGCTCCGCAGCATCAGCACCCGCTCCGGCGCCGCCCGGCGCACCTGCCCCAGCACGGTGGGATCGCTGGTGCCCACCTCCAGCAACAGCTGGTCCGGGGTGCCCCACAGCTGGCACTCGCGCACGATCTGCAGAAACAGCGGATCCCCCTCGTTGGGGTGGTACTGGATCCGTT
>JBIKKZ010000158.1:0-4583 GCA_044360095.1 Vulcanococcus sp.
AGGCCCCCACCTCCTCCAGGCTGGGGGGCTGGGGGCAGGCGGCACCGGCCAGGGTCATGGAGGGCTTGAGCAGGCTGCCCTCCAGGAACACCCCGTTGGTGGCGAGCGCCTCGTACACCGTGCGCAGCACCCACTCCTGCACCGACGCGGTGGTGGCGATGTCGTGGTCGCCGTCCATCAGGATCTCGGGCTCCACGATCGGCACCAGGCCCTGCTCCTGCATGGTGCGGGCATAGCGGGCCAGGCCCCAGGCGTTCTCGCGCACCGCCAGTTCGGAGGGGCACCCCTCGGCGCTGATCTGCAGCACGGCCCGCCATTTGGCGAAGCGTGCGCCGCGCTCGTAGTAACGCGCAGCGCGGTCCGCCAGGCCCTTGAGGCCCGTGCACCAGCTTTCCCCGGCCAACCCACCCGGCAGGGGTTCCACCCCCTCGTCCACCTTGATGCCGGGCACGATGCCCTGGCGCTGAAACAGCTCCACCAGCGGCTGGCCGCCCGCCTCGGCGGTGCTGTCCTGAAAGAGGGTTTCCTCAAACAGGATCACGCCGGAGATGCTCTCGGCGAGGCCGTCGGTGGTGGCCAGCAGGGTGCGGTAAGCGCGGCGGTTGTCTTCGGTGTTGTCGAGGCCGACAGCCCCCAGACGCTTGCCGATGGTGCCGGTGGATTCGTCCGCCGCCAGCAGCCCACGGCCCGGGGCCGCCAGGGCGGCGGCGGTGGCCGCCAGCTGCTCGCGAAATGCCTCCAGGGCCATGGCGGGGGGTGTGCAACCTGCACCCTTGCCTAAGAACGACGCCGGCCCGCGTCAACGGCGGTGGTGTGAGCCCCGGCACAATCGCAGCAGGCCGCCGCCGATTGCCGTCCGCCGATGCCCCTCCCCCCCGGTGGCCTGCTGCAGCTCACCCCGGAGGGGCTCTATTGCCCGGCGGCCGAGGCCTGGATCGACCCCTGGCGCCCCGTGCCCCGGGCGCTGATCACCCACGCCCACGCCGACCACGCCCGCCCCGGCTGCGGCACCTACTGGGCCGTGGGCCAGGCGGAGGGGATCCTGCGGCAGCGGCTGGGGGCGACCATCGATCTGATCCCGGTGGACTACGGCACGCTGCACCGCATCGGCGGAGCGCGGGTGTCGTTCCATTCCGCCGGCCATGTGCTCGGCAGCGCCCAGATCCTGGTGGAGGCGGGCGGTGAGCGCTGGCTGGTGAGCGGCGATTACAAGCGCTGCGCCGACCCCAGTTGCACCCCCTTCCAGCCGGTGGGCGCGGACGTGTTAATCACCGAGGCCACCTTCGGCCTGCCGATCTACCGCTGGCGCGGCGGCGGGGCCGTGGCCCAGGAGATCGTGGATTGGTGGCGCAGCGCCGGTGATCGGCCCTCGCTGCTGCTCTGTTACGCCTTCGGCAAGGCCCAGCGCGTGCTGGCGGAGCTGCATCGGCTCGGCATCGGCGACGAGGTGCTGCTGCATGGTTCCGTGGAGGCGCTGATGGCGCCCTACCGCGAGGTTGGGGTGGCGATGCCCCCCACGCGCCCACTGGCGCAGCTGCCCCGGGGGGCCGCCCTGGCGGGGCGGCTGGTGATCGCCCCACCGGGGGCGCTGCGGGGCCGGGGGCTGGCGCGGTTGCGCAACGCCCAAACGGCCTTTGTGAGCGGCTGGATGGCGGTGCGGGGGGCACGCCGGCGCCGCGGCACCGGCCGCGGCTTCGTGCTCAGCGACCATGCCGATTGGCAGGGGCTGCTGCGCACGGTGCGCGACAGCGGCGCCCGGCAGGTGTACGTGACCCACGGCCAGAGCACGGTGCTGGCCCGCTACCTGCGGGAGGTGGAGGGGGTGGCGGCCGAAACGCTCGAGGGGGCCTTTGAGGCGGAGCGCTTTGAAGGGGAACCCCAGGAGGGGGAGCCCCAGGGGCCCATCCGCGCATGAGGGCGTTCCAGGCGCTGTTTGAGGCGGTGGATGGCACCACCCGTACGGGGGCGAGGCTGGAGGCGCTGGAGGCCTACTTCCGCGGCGCACCGGCGGAGGATGCCGCCTGGGCCCTGGCGCTGCTGCTGGGCAAGCGGCGGCGGCGGCTGATCACCGGCCGCCGCCTGCGGGAGATTTGCCTGGAGGGCACCGGGCTGCCGGCCTGGTTGTTTGAGGCCTGCCACAGCCAGGTGGGGGATTCGGCCGAAACCGTGAGCCTGCTGTGGACCCAGCGCAGCGAGGCCAGCCCCGCCGATGGCGTGGCCTTAGAGGCACCCCTGCACCAGTGGATGGAGCAGCGGCTGCCGCAGCTGGCGGCCCTGCAGGGGGAGGCCCAAGCGCAGGCGGTGCGCGCCTGCTGGGCCAGCTGCCCGCCGGAGCTGCTGCTGCTGGTGAACAAGCTGCTCAGCGGCGGGTTCCGGGTGGGGGTGTCCACCGGGCTGGTAACCCGCGCCGTGGCCCGCAGTGCCGCTCTGGAGGAGGCGGTTCTGGCCCATCGGCTGATGGGGGGCTTTGTGCCCAGTGCCGAGGCCTGGAACACGTTGGTGGCGGCGGATGCCAACGGCGACAGCGTGGCGGCGCGCCCCTACCCCTTCTTCCTGGCCAGCCCCCTGGATCCGCAGCTGCTGCTGGATCATCCGCCGCAGGCCTGGCAGGTGGAGTGGAAATGGGATGGCATCCGCGGCCAACTGATCCACCGCAGCCACGGCTGCAGCCTCTGGAGCCGCGGCGAAGACCTGATCAACGACGCCTTCCCGGAGTTGATCGCCCTGGCCCAGAGCCTGCCGGTGGGCACGGTGCTCGATGGGGAGGTGATCGTGTGGGAGCCAAACGCCGCCGCCCCGGAGCCGTTTTCCAGCCTGCAGCGCCGCTTGGGCCGCAAGGCGCCGAGCGCGGCGCTGCAGCGCCAATGCCCCGCCTGCTTCATCGGCTACGACCTGCTGGAAGCCGGCGGCAACGACCTGCGCCAGCTGCCCCTGGCCCAGCGGCGCGAGCAACTGGAGCAGCTGCACGGCCGCTGGATGGCCCAGGTGGAGCCGCCGCTGCGGGGGCGCTGGCGGCTGCCGGCGGTGGAGCGGCTGCACAGCTGGGAGGCGCTGGAGCCGCTGCGCCAGAACGCCCGGGCGCGGCGTGCCGAGGGGCTGATGCTCAAGGCGATCGACTCCCCCTACCTGGTGGGGCGCAAGCGCGGCCATTGGTGGAAGCACAAGCTCGAGCCGTTGCGGCTGGATGCGGTGCTGCTCTATGCCCAGGCGGGCAGCGGCCGCCGCGCCAACCTCTACACCGATTACAGCTTCGGGCTGTGGAACGGCGAGGGGCAGTTGGTGACCTTCGCCAAGGCCTACTCCGGGCTCGACGATGGCGAAATCCGCGAGCTCGACCGCTGGATCCGCAGCCACACCACCGAGCGCTTCGGGCCGGTGCGGGCGGTGGAGCCGTTGCAGGTGTTCGAGCTGGCCTTTGAGGGGCTGCAACGCTCCCAGCGCCACAAATGCGGCATCGCCGTGCGCTTCCCGCGCATCAGCCGCTGGCGGCGCGACAAACCGGCGGCGGAGGCCGACAGCCTGGCCAGCGCCCTGGCGCTGCTGGAGGCCAGCCCATGAGCGGCGCGGCCGGCACGGAAGCGGCCCTGCAGCCGATCGAGGCCTGGTTTGCGGGCAAGGGCTGGACGCCGATGCCGTTTCAGCGCCAGTGCTGGAGGGCCTACCTGGCGGGGGCGAGCGGCCTGCTGCAGGTGCCCACCGGGGCGGGCAAAACCTATGCCGCGGTGCTGGGGCCGGTGGCAGAGATGCTGCAGCAGCCCACCCCCCGGGGGCTGCAGCTGCTGGTGATCACGCCCCTGCGGGCCCTGAGCCGCGATCTGGCCCTGGCGATCGAGGAGCCGATCGCCGCCATGGGGTGGCCGCTCACGGTGGGCATCCGCAACGGCGACACCGCCAGCCATGTGCGCAGCAAACAACTGCGCACCCCGCCGCAGATCCTGATCACCACGCCGGAATCCCTGAGCGTGCTGCTGGCCAACGCCAAGGCCGAGGCGTTGTTCGCCGACCTGCAGGCGGTGGTGCTGGATGAATGGCATGAGCTGATGGGCAGCAAGCGCGGCAGCCAGTGCGAGCTCTGCCTGGGCTGGCTGCGGCGGCGGCGGCCGCAGCTGCGCACCTGGGCGATCAGCGCCACCATCGGCAACCTGGAGGAGGCGGCCCAGGCGGCTGTGGGGGTGGGGCCGGCGCCGCAGCTGGTGACGGCGACCATCCGCCGCAGCACCGCCATCCGCAGCCTGTTGCCCGACAGCATCGATGGCTTCCCCTGGGGGGGCCACCTGGGGCTGCGCATGCACGAGCAGCTGGTGGCGGGCCTGGATCCGGCCGTGAGCACGCTGCTGTTCACCAACACCCGCAACCAGGCGGAGCGCTGGCACCAGTGCCTGCGCTTTGCCTGCCCGGAAATGGAGGACGCCCTGGCCCTGCACCACAGCGCCATCGACCGGGCCGAGCGGGAGGCGATCGAGGCCCAGGTGAAGAGCGGTGCCCTGCGCTGGGTGGTGTGCACCAGCTCCCTGGATCTGGGGGTGGATTTCCAGCCGGTGGAGCGGGTGGTGCAGATCGGCAGCGCCAAAAACCTGGCGCGG
>JBIKKZ010000012.1:0-14631 GCA_044360095.1 Vulcanococcus sp.
CCTTGCTGCAGTCCGGAGCGGATTTGGTGTCGCCGTGACAGCACCAGACCGAATCGCCCTTGCCGTTGATTGAGCAGGCACCGGAGTGATCACGGCCGCAAACCGGGCATGGGTGGCGTTCGCTGCTATTGATCCACTCCGAACCACCACTGGAGGCGTTGGCCTTGCGGGGTGAGCTGGGCAACACCGTCCGGCGGGTAGGCGGGCGTAAGGGGCGCTCGCCACAGAACACACCAATCAGCAGCGCGAACCACTCGGGTGGCACCGGCTGTGCATCAGCGGGCGCACGGCCTGCCCATGCGTATTGATCGTCGTTCTCGGTGTAGCCAGATTCTTTGGTGTAGTGATTGCCCAGCACCACGATCTGAGTGCCATGCTTCGCGAACACGGCCAGCTCTTGGCCGTTGATCTTCACGGTCTTGGCGCCCTCCACCAGGGCAGCCTTCTGCTCCGGCATGACGGTGAAGACGAGCTTCAGCCGCTCGGCATTGCTCGTGCGGATGATGCGCCAGGTGTCCGCGGTATAGGGGTCACAGCCGTGTGATTGGCAGAACGCAGCAGCGTCGGGACCATCAATGTCGATGGCGACGTGACCAGGCGCTGCGCCGATGTGCCAGCAGATGCACTCGGGTGCAGCAGCTTCCAGCTCGGCGATGCTCAAACCTGGGTGCTCCGGCCAGTTGTCCCCCACGGTGGGTCGCTTATCGGACGCACCTGTGAGCAATGGACCGATGCCGTCGAGCATTGGTAGCCCGGCAAACCATGCCGGAGCATTTGGGGTCAGTAGGCTGTCAATAGGTTTTTCAGCCTTGACCCCCTGTTGGCGCAGGGGGCTTTTCATGTCATGCCTCCTGCTGCTCGAGGGCGGCGATGCCCTGGCGGATGAGGGCGCGGGCGACCTGGCTGCGGTTAGCTCGGTATTGGGAGGCGACGCGATCCAGGTCCTCGATGAGCTGTGGCTCGGCTCGAAGGACTAGCTGGCCTGTTTGGCGCGGCTCAAGCTGCAGTGCCATGGGTACGAAGGTTGGCGACGCACCAGTATTTGCAGCACGTGAGACTCATTGCAACGCAAAGGCACTGCCGGTGGTGGCGCCCCCAATGAGACTTTTTGCAATGGTTAAAAAACGAGCCCATTGGCGGTGAACCGCAGCACCGCAGGCAAGTTGTGCTCCACCTGCACCGCACCGCCGCCGATCGGCTCCTGCAGGGCCTCCAGGCTGCGCTGGCAGGGCGGCAGGCTGCCGTGGGCCGGCGGGGCCCAACCGCTGCCATCGGGGCCGGCCCGCAGGCTCAGGCCGCAGGGCTGGCCCCGCTGCTGCGCCTCCGCCCGGCCCCGCTGAATGCCCTGATCCAGCCGCCGCAAGGCCGCCTCCAGCCGTTGGCGCGCCAGCACTTGATGGCCACCGCCCACACACAGCGCCGCCAGCGCACCCAGCAGCGCAATCGCCACCAACAGCTCCGGCAGGGAGAAGCCCGCCGCGGCGTTGTCCCGGTGCCGCCCCATCAATCCAGCCCCTCCACCTGGCTATCGGTGAGGGGCCCTGCGGAGGTGCACAGCCCCAGGCCCGCCGCCGTGTACCAGCGACGCCGTGGGGCCGGATGGTCATCCCACTCCACCACCAGCGCCGCACCATCCGCCGACACCTGCATCTGCCGCTGCAACGCGGCGGCCGGCGGCAGGTTGGTGGCCGCCGCCAGCAACTGTGCAGAGCTCACGCAGCCGGGTTGGCTGGCAGCGACGCCGAGCCGCTGGCGCCAGTGCCGCTGCAACAGCAACCGATCGCGCTCGATCGCCTCCCGCTGCTGCAGGCGCTGCTGTTGGAGCGCGCTGCCAGCCGCCGCCTGCCCCCAGAGCTGCAGCGAGCCCAGCGCCGCCACCAGAAACACAGCCCCCGCCACCAGCAACTCCAGCACCGTTCAGCCCCCCAGCTCCTGCAGGCCGCCGGCCCCCATCCGGAAGCCCCGTTGCAGGCCACCGCCCCCCTGCTGCACCCACAGCTCCGGTGCGGCGAGGAGGGGATCCCAGCGGATCAGCTCCACCGGGGAGCCATCCACGCTCCAACGGCGCAGGGGCTCAAGCGGCAGGCCCGCGGGGCAGGCCGGCGGCAACGCCTCAGGCCGCCACGCGCTTGAGGGCAGCCCATGCAGACAGGCATAGGGGCCCTGCAACTGGCCCAGCAGCTGCTGGGCGGCCGAGGCCAACTGGTCCTCCGCCCGCAGGCTGCGCTGCTCAAGCGCCTGAACCTGGCGCCCTTGCAGCACCATCCCCTGCAGCGACAGGCTGCTGAGCAGCAGCACCAGGCTGCCGGCCAGGGCCAACGGCAACATCGCGGCAACGGCACAGATGCCGCCAACATTCCCCAGCCCGGGCCCACTGGGCCGGCGGCTGGCGCCTCAGGCCCGTCTCACGGCTGAATCAAGCCGCCGCCCAGGAGGGTGTCGCCGGCGTAAAACACCGCCGCCTGGCCGGGGGTGATCGAAAACTGCTCCTCGGCGAACTGCAGCCGGCATCGGTGCGGGCGCTGGGCCGCCGCATCGGCCTCAGTGGCGGACAGGGGGGTGAGCAGCGCCGCCACCGGGGCACTGCGGTAACGCACCTGCACCTCCACCGGCAGCGGCGCCTCGGGGGGCTCCACCGACACCCAGTTCACCGCCCCCACCACCGCATCCGGGCGGGCCGCTTCGCGGCGGGGGGCCACCACCACCCGGTTGAGGGCTCCATCGAGTTTCACCACGTGCAGCGGCTCACGCCAGGCCACCCCAAGCCCCTTGCGCTGGCCGATGGTGAAGTGCTCGATGCCGTCGTGCATCCCCAACACCTGGCCATCGCTGAGCACGATCTCCCCCTGGCGCGGCGGCAGGTAGGCATCGAGGAAGGCCTTCATCGACCCGTGGTGATCGGCCAGGCAGAGGTCCTGGCTTTCCGGCTTCTCGGCGGTGCGCAGGCCATGGCGGGCCGCCTCGGCGCGGGTGTCGGCCTTGGTGAGCTCCCCCAGGGGAAACACCAAGCGCCCCAGGGCGTCTTGCGGCAGGTCGTAGAGGAAATAGCTCTGGTCTTTCTGGCGGTCGAGGCCGCGCAGCAGCTGGTGACGGCCGTTGGCGCTGCGCTCGCCGTGCAGCACGCGGGCGTAATGGCCCGTGGCGATCCGGGCGATGCCGCGCTCCTGCTCCGCCCAAGCGAGCATCGGCCCGAATTTCACCTCCCGGTTGCAACGGGAACAGGGCAGCGGCGTGACGCCGGAGCCATAGCCCTCCACCAGAAAATCAACAATCTGGGCCTTGAAGTGCTCGCGGAAATCCACCACGTGGTGGGGCACCCCCAACTGCTCGCAGATGCCGGCGGCATCCACCAACCCTTCGGCGCAGCAGGCCCCCTTACCGCTCATCAACCAGAGGGTGAGGCCCTCCACCTGCCAGCCCGCCTCCACCAGCAACGCCGCCGTGAGCGAGCTGTCCACCCCCCCCGAGAGGCCCACCGCCACCCGGTGCTCCCCTGGCCAGCTCGCCAGGCGCTCCAGGGCCAGGGCCCCGGCCGGGGTGGCCGCCACGGAGGGATCGGCCGCAGCGGGAATCGCGGAGAAGGTGGCCAAACGGGGCGAGGGCGCCGGCCCTGCGGCCGGATCTGCAGCTTGTTTCCATCATGGAACCGTGAGCGCCACGCCTGTCTTGTCTGCCCCCGCCTGGCCCGCCCGCGACAGCGACCATCTGCTGGTGAGCGCCGCCCAAATGGGCGCGCTGGAGGCCCAGCTGTTCGCCAGCGGGCTGCCGGTGGAAGCGCTGATGGAAAAGGCGGCCCTGGCGGTGGTGCGCCGGCTGCAGCAACCCGATTGGTGGCCGCAACTGCAAGAGCGGGGAGCCCTGGTGCTGGTGGGGCCCGGCCACAACGGCGGCGATGGCCTGGTGGTGGCCCGCGAGCTGCACCTGGCGGGTGTGGCGGTGCGCACCTGGAGCCCGTTTGATCACCACAAACCGCTCACCGCCGCC
The DNA here is from genome assembly GCA_044360095.1 of Vulcanococcus sp. Lineage (GTDB taxonomy): Bacteria > Cyanobacteriota > Cyanobacteriia > PCC-6307 > Cyanobiaceae > Vulcanococcus. The sequence goes on from JBIKKZ010000012.1 coordinate 3,985, forward strand.
CACCGCCGCCATGCCCAATGGCTCGGCATCCCAGAGCTGAGCAGCCCGCCCGACCCCGCCGGTGGCGCCATCTGGATCGATGCCCTCTTCGGCATCGGCCAGAGCCGCGCCCCCGGCGAGCCGCTGGAAACGCTTTTGGAGCAGCGCCAGCAGCACCAGCCGAGCCTGCTGATCGCCATCGATGGCCCCACCGGCCTCTGCGCCGACAGCGGCCAGCCCCTGGGGCGGTGCGCCGCCAGCGCCGGCCTCACCCTGGCCATCGGGCTGGTCAAGCAAGGCTGGCTGCAGGATCAAGCCCTGCGTTGGCTGGGGCAGCTGGAGCCGCTGGAGCTGGGGTTCCCCAAGGCGCTGCTCCACACCCTGCCGGTGTCGCAACCGCTGGCCCTGCACCCGGCCGACCTGGCCGAGCCGGACGCAGCCCCCTGGCCCCGGCTCGATCCTGCGGCTCCGAAATACCAACGGGGCCGGCTGCTGGTGATCGCCGGCAGCGACGCTTACCGCGGGGCGGCAGCCCTCGCCCTGCAGGGGGCCAGCGCCAGTGGCTGCGGCAGCCTGCGGGCCGCCCTGCCCGAAGCGGTGGCGCAGCGCCTCTGGAGCCTGCAGCCGCAGGTGGTGATCAGCGCCGCCCTGCCGGACAACGGCAGCGGCGGCCTGACCCTGGCGGCCCTGCCGCAGGACGCCCTGGAGCGACTGGATGCGGTGGTGCTCGGGCCGGGCCTCGGGAATGGCGCCGACGGCCCCTCAGACCGGGCCACCTGGCAGCGGCTGCAGGCCTTCACCGGGCTGCTGCTGCTGGATGCCGACGGGCTCAACCGGCTGGCGCAGCAGCAGCCGCTGACCTGGCTGCGGGAGCGAGGCGGCCCCACCTGGCTCACCCCACACCGCAGCGAATTCAACCGGCTGTTTCCGCAATGGGCGGAGCTGCCGCCCCTGGAGGCGGCCAGCCACGGCGCTGCGCAGAGCAGCGGCCGGCACCCCTGCAGCCTGCTGCTCAAGGGGGCCCGCAGCGTGGTGGCCGCCGCCGATGGCCGCCGCTGGCAGCTCAGCCAGGCCTGCCCGGCGGCGGCACGCACCGGCCTCGGGGATGTGCTGGCGGGCTACGCCGGCGGCTTGGCCGCACGGGGGCTGGCGGCCGGTGGCAACGCCGACGCCAACCTGCTGGCGCTGGCGGCCCTGGCCCACGGGTGCGCCGGCAGCCGCGCGGCCGAACAGCACGGCGCCGGCGGCGCCACACCAACGGCCGTTGCCGAAATGTTGTGTGCAATTACGCAATAAAGCCAAAGATCCTCAACGGTGCGTCATGAAAAACACACGCAAAGACGTGAGTCTCAAAGGTTGTGTGTGGTTTTACTGCTGAAAGCTGAAGCGTGTCTGCAGTCACCACAGTTTTTGCAAAACGCGTGGGACATTTTTGCAACTTCAGAACCAAGGCTCATGAGTGCCTCGAGCCTCTCCGCCAGTGGCAGCAGTCGCCGCCGCAGCAGCGATCCGATCAGTTGGTATCTCTCCACCATCGGGCGCGTTCCCCTGCTGACGCCAGCTGAAGAGATCGAATTGGGCAATCAGGTGCAAGCCATGATGCGCCTTGTTGAAGACAATCGTGACGAGCAATACAACGATCAGGAAAAGCGCACCATTCGTCTGGGTCGTCGCTCCAAAGAGCGCATGATGAAAGCCAACTTGCGCCTGGTGGTGAGTGTTGCCAAGAAGTACCAGGGCAAGGGTTTGGAGTTGCTGGATCTGATTCAGGAAGGCTCCCTCGGCCTGGAGCGCGCCGTGGAGAAGTTCGACCCCACCCGTGGCTACAAATTTTCCACCTATGCCTTCTGGTGGATCCGCCAGAGCATGACCCGGGCCATCGCCTGCCAATCGCGCACGATCCGCCTGCCGGTGCATCTGGCGGAGCGGCTCTCCGCCGTACGCAAGGTGAGCCTGGATCTAGCCCACAAGCTCGGGGCCATGCCCAGCCGCAAGGAAATCGCCGAGGCAATGGAGATGCCCATTGAGGAGCTCGACAGCCTGCTGCGCCAGTCGCTCACCACCTCCAGCCTCGACGCGCCAGTGAACGGCGAAGAGGGCCGCAGCTTCCTGGGCGACCTGATCGCCGACCAGAGCCACGCCGAGCCCCTGGAGCAGGTGGAGCGCAGCATTCACCACGAACAGCTGGGGCGCTGGCTCAGCCACCTCACCGACCAGGAGCGCCAGGTGCTGGAGCTGCGCTTCGGGCTGGAGGGCGAGGAGCGCCACACCCTCGCGGAGATCGGCCGCATGCTCGATGTGTCGCGGGAGCGTGTGCGGCAGGTGGAGCTCAAGGCGCTGCGCAAGCTGCGGCACCTCACCCGCAGAATGCCCACAGCGATGTGATGCCGCTGCCCTGAGGCCGCCCCTCGTCTACCACCCGGCCTACTCGGCGCCGCTGCCCAGCAGCCATCGCTTTCCGATGGCCAAGTTCCGCCTGCTGCACCGGTTGCTGCTCGACCAGGGGCTGGCGGAGCAGCAGCAATTCTGCGAGCCGCTGCCGGTGCCGCGCCGCTGGTTGGAGCTGGTGCACGGGAGGCGCTACCACCAGGCCTTCGCCCGCGGCGAACTGAGCAGCAGCGAGCAGCGGCGCATCGGCCTGCCGGCCACAGCACCCCTGGTGCAGCGCACCTGGCTGGCGGTGGGGGGCACCGTGCTCACCGCACGGCTGGCCCTGCGCCACGGGCTGGCCTGCCACCTCGCGGGGGGCACCCACCACGCCTTCCCCAGCCACGGCAGCGGCTTTTGCATCTTCAACGACTGCGCCGTGGCCGCTCGGGTGCTGCTGCAGGAGGGGGCGGTGCAGCGGCTGATGGTGATCGACCTGGACGTGCACCAGGGGGATGCCACCGCCGCGATTTTTGCGGACGAGCCACGGGTGTTCACCCTGTCGGCCCACTGCGCCAGCAACTTCCCCCTGCACAAACAACAGAGCGACGTCGACATCCCCCTCGCCGATGGCCTCGGTGACGACGACTACCTGGTCGCCGTTGGCGATCGCATCCCCGAGCTGCTCGATCAGGTGCAGCCCCAGCTGGTGCTCTACAACGCCGGCGTGGATCCCCACCACGGCGACCGCTTGGGGCGCCTCAACCTCAGCAGCGCGGGGCTGCTGCAGCGGGATCGGCTGGTGCTGGATGCTTGCCTGCGGCGCCAGATCCCCGTGGCCACGGTGATCGGCGGCGGCTACGACGAGCTGGTGCCGCTGGTGGAGCGCCACAGCCTGGTGTTCCGGGCCGCACGGGAGCAGGCCCGGGTGCACGGGCTGTAGGGCTCAGGCCTCAGCCGAGCTCAGTCTTCCGCCCAGATGTAGCGGGTGAGCTCCTCGGCCTTGGGCTCGGGGGCCGCCAGGGCGAACTCCACGCAATCGGCCACTTCGGCGTCGATCTCTTTGTCGATCGCCTTGAGCTCCTCGGCGTTGGCCAGGTTGTGCTCGATCAGGTGGGCCGCCAGACGCTTGATCGGATCGCGCTGGGCCCAGAACTCCTTCTCCGCCTCGGCCCTCAGTTCGTCGGGGTCGGCCAGGGAGTGGCCGCGGAAGCGGTAGGTGAGGCACTCCAGCAGGGTGGGGCCTTCGCCGGCGCGGGCCCGCTCGATGGCGCGCTGGGCGGCACCGCGCACCGCCAGCACATCCATCCCATCCACCTCTTCACCGGCCATGCCGAAGGCGGCGGCTTTGCGCCAGATCTCCGGGTCGCTGGTGGCGCGGTTGTGGTCCATGCCGATGGCCCACTTGTTGTTCTCCACCACAAACAGGATCGGCAACTTCCAGAGGGCCGCCATGTTGAGGCACTCATAAAACTGCCCGATGTTGCAGGTGCCATCGCCGAAGAAAGCGGCGGTGACCGCATCGCTGGAGGCATCACCCAGGGCATCGCGCTTGTAGCGGCTGGTGAAGGCGGCGCCGAGGGCCACCGGGATGCCTTCCCCGATGAAGGCATAGCCACCCAGCAGGTGGTGCTCCTTCGAAAACAGGTGCATCGAGCCGCCGCGGCCCTTGCTGCAGCCGGTTTCTTTGCCGAACAGCTCGCTCATCACCTCGCGGGCCGGCACGCCGCAGCTGAGGGCGTGCACGTGGTCGCGGTAGGTGCTGCAGAACCAGTCGTGCTGCATCTTCATGGCCTTGATCACCCCCGTGCTCACGGCCTCCTGGCCGTTGTAGAGGTGAACGAAGCCAAACATCTTGCCGCGGTAGTACATCTCGGCGCACTTGTCTTCAAAGCGCCGGCCCAGCACCATGTCGCGGTAGAGCAGCAGGCCCTCATCCCGGCTCACCTCGGCGGGCTTGGAGGGGTACAGATTCAGCAAACGCTCCGCATGCAGACCCACGGCGTTCTGGTCGGCGGAGCAGGCGGGGGCGCCGCTCTCGGCAACACCTTGACCGAGTCCAACCGGGCCGAGATCTGCCTGTGTCATGCGCGCGCTCCGGCTGTCCGGGGTCTCTGATGCTGCCGTGACTGTACGGGGTCCATCATCAAACGGTGTCGCAATCAAGGCCAAAACCGCAGACCCTGCCTACAGTCCAGCCCTCAAGGAACGCCCCGGCTTGGACCTGCCGATCGACCATTTCCGCCTGCTGGGGGTGAGCCCCACCACCGACGGAACCACGGTGCTGCGCACCTTGCAGCAGCGGTTGGATCGGGCCCCCGACCAGGGCTTCACCCTCGACACCCTTCAGGCCCGCGCCGACCTGCTGCAGGCCTCCGCCGACCTCCTCAGCGACGACGACCGCCGCCAGGCCTACGGGCGCGAACTCACCGGCATCGCCGCCAGCGCCAACGGTGCCATCGCCGCCCTGGAGATCCCCCCCTCCAAGGAGGTAGCTGGCCTGCTGCTGCTGCTGGAGGCCGGCCAGGCCCAGGAGGCCTTTGAGGCCGCCAGCCGCGGCCTGCAGCCCCCCCAGGCCCCGGCCCTGGGCAGCAGCCGTGAAGCCGACCTCAGCCTGCTGGCGGGGCTCGCCTGCCAGGGGGCGGCGGCGGAGTGCCGCGACCAACGCCGCTATGAGGCCTCCGCGCGCCTGCTGCAGCAGGGCCTGCAGCTGCTGCAACGCATGGGCCAGCAGCCGGAGCAGCGGCGCCGCCTCGAGCACGACCTGCACACCCTGCTGCCCTACCGCGTGCTCGACCTGATCAGCCGCGACCTCTCGGCCCAGGCCCCACGCCAGGAGGGCATTGCCCTGCTGGAGCGCCTGGTGCAGCAGCGGGGAGGCCTGGAGGGGGAGAACGACCCCGACTTCCCGGCCAGCGAATTCCAGCCCTTCTTCAAGCAGATCCGCCAGTTCCTCACCGTGCAGGAGCAGGTGGATCTGTTCAACCGCTGGGCCGAGGCGGGCTCCGCCACCGCTGAGTTCCTGGCCAGCTTCGCCCTCACGGCGGCGGGCTTCGTGCAACGCAAACCGGAGCGGATCCTGGCGGCCCTGCAACGCCTTCAACAGGCCAACCAGGCCGGCATGGAGGTGGTGATGGCCTGCCAACAGCTGCTGTTGGGGCAGGTGGAGGAGGCCCAGGCCCTCTTTGATGCCGGCGCCGACGCCGCGCTGCAGGCCTGGGCCCAGGAGCAGGGGGATGAGCCCCTGGCCGCCCTTTGCACCCACTGCCGCGATTGGCTCACCACTGAAGTGCTGCCAGGCTTCCGCGACATCGACGCCGAGGCCGACCTTGACGCCTGGTTCGCCGACCGCGATGTGCAGGCCTACATCGACCAGCAGGACCGCATCCAGGGACGGCAGCGCAGCAGCCCGGAGCTGGGGGCCGGCTGGCCCGACATCAGCCTGATGCCACCGATGGCGGCCGTGGAAGGCCTGGAAGGTCTGGCCGAGGGGCCCAACGGCGACAGCGCCGATGCCGCCAGCGACGGGGAAGACGAGGAGGACGACGACGACGACCTGTGGGATGGCCCCGGCTGGAGCTGGCCGAGCTTCGAGCTGCCGAGGTTGCGGCTGCCGGCCCTCCACCTGCCCCTGCTGCACCTGCCGGCTCCGGCGATCGCCGACCTGCCCCGCTGGGCCCTGCCCACCGGCGCCGCCGTGGTGCTGGCCGCCGGTCTGGGGGGATGGCTGCTGCTGCGCCCCCGCAGCGAACCTGTCAAACCCCTGCCGGTGCAACCGCTGGCGCAGCCGGCCCCCAGCGCCACACCGCCGGTGGTGGCACCCGCCCTGCCACTCACCGCCGCCGACCCCAGCGATGCCCAGCTGCAGACGCTGCTCGAGGCCTGGCTCAAGGCCAAGGCCGCGCTGCTGGCGGGCCAAACCCCGGCCCAACCCCTCGATGCCATCGCCCGGCCCATGCCGGTGGAGCGCCTGCAGGAGCAGCTGCGGGCCAACGCCGCCGCCGGCGCCCGCGACAGCGTGAACGCCACCATCACCGGCCTGCGCAGCCTGGAGCGCAGCCCGCGCCGCATCGCCGTGGAGGCCACCCTCACCTACAGCGACCGGCGCACCGACGCCACCGGCACCTTGATCAGCGAGACCCCCAGCACCACCCTGCGCAACATCTATGTCTTCGCGCGAGACGGTGAAGCTTGGCGGCTGGCGGCCTTCCGCCCCAGCCCCTGAGGCCCGCGCCATCGGCCCGCCCGGCCGCTGCACTGAAGGCGGCTTTTTACGATCGCTGTTCTGCGGGCCCGCCCCCGCGCGCTGAGCCCCCCGCCGCCCCGCCATGTTCGACGAGCTCTCCCAACGGTTTGAAGAGGCCGTCAAAAACCTGCGCGGCCAGGGTGAAATCAGCGAATCCAACATCGACGGCGCCCTGAAGGACGTGCGCCGGGCGCTGCTGGAGGCGGATGTGAGCCTGCCGGTGGTGCGCGACTTCGTGGATGAAGTGCGCAAGAAGGCCCTCGGCGCCGAGGTGGTGCGGGGCATCAGCCCCGATCAGAAATTCATCCAGGTGGTGCACGAGCAGCTGGTGGAGACCATGGGGGGCGAAAACGCCCCCCTGGCGGCCGGCGGCAAGGCCGGCGAACCCTCGGTGGTGTTGATGGCGGGCCTGCAGGGGGCCGGCAAAACCACCGCCACCGCCAAGCTCGGCCTGCACCTCAAAGAACAGGGGCGCAAGGCGCTGCTGGTGGGGGCTGACGTGTACCGGCCCGCCGCCATCGATCAACTGCGCACCCTCGGCGGGCAGATCGGGGTGGAGGTGTTCAGCCTCGGCACGGATGCCAAACCCGAGGACATCGCCGCCGCGGGCATCGCCAAGGCCCGTGAGGAGGGGTTCGACACGGTGCTGGTGGACACCGCCGGACGCCTCCAGATCGACACGGCGATGATGGAGGAGATGGTGCGGATCCGAGAAGCCGTGCAGCCCGATGAGGTGCTGCTGGTGGTGGATTCGATGATCGGCCAGGAGGCCGCCGAGCTCACCCGCGCCTTCCACGAACAGGTGGGCATCACCGGCTCGGTGCTCACCAAGCTCGATGGCGACTCCCGCGGCGGTGCGGCCCTCTCGATCCGCAAGGTGAGCGGTGCGCCGATCAAGTTCATCGGCACCGGCGAGAAGGTGGAGGCGCTGCAGCCCTTCCACCCTGAGCGCATGGCCAGCCGCATCCTCGGCATGGGCGATGTGCTCACCCTGGTGGAGAAGGCCCAGAAGGAGGTGGAGCTGGCGGATGTGGAGCGCATGCAGCAGAAGCTGCAGGAAGCCACCTTCGACTTCTCCGATTTTGTGCAGCAGATGCGCCTGATCAAGCGCATGGGCTCCCTGGGGGGCCTGATGAAGCTGATTCCGGGGATGAACAAGATCGACGACGGCATGCTCAAGCAGGGCGAGGAGCAGCTCAAGAAGATCGAGGCGATGATCAGCTCGATGACCGAAGCGGAGCGGCGCGACCCCGATCTGCTCGCGGCCCAGCCCTCGCGGAGGCGGCGCATCGCCGGCGGCAGCGGTCACACCCCGGCGGATGTGGACAAGGTGCTGCAGAACTTCCAGCAGATGCGCGGCTTCATGCAGCAGATGACCCGCGGCGGCGGCATGCCCGGCATGGGCGGCTTCCCCGGCATGGGGGGCATGGGCGGCTTCCCCGGCATGGGGGGCATGGGGGGCTTCCCCGGCGGCATGCCCGGCATGCCTGGAATGCCCGGCATGGGCGGGGCCCCGGGCGGACGCGGCAAGGGCGCCGGCATGCCCAAGGCCGCCAAGCCCGCCAAGAAGCGCAAAGGGTTCGGCGAACTCTGAGGGGGGTGACCCCAAAGAGTATTGTGGTCGTTTGGCGCGTGAGTTCAGCTGGATGACACCAGCTGCGCCGCGCCGCCCCTATCCAGTCAGCAAGGCAAGGCCACAATGATCAAGCTCCGCCTGAAGCGGTTCGGCAAGAAGCGGGAAGCGAGCTTCCGCCTGGTGGCCTGCAACAGCACTTCACGCCGTGACGGCCGCCCCCTTGAGGAGCTGGGCTTCTACAACCCCCGAACCAAGGAGACTCGCCTGAACACCGAGGCCATCCGAGCTCGCCTGGCCCAGGGTGCCCAACCCACCGACACCGTGCTGACCCTGCTGGAGCGCGGCGGCCTGGTGGACAAGAGTGTGCGCCCCTCCGTGGTGGTGGGCCAGAAGAAGCAAACCGCTCTCCGCGAAGCCGCTGCCAAGCAGGCCGCCAAGGAAGCCGCTGAAGCCAAGGCCGCGGAAGCCGCCGCCGCCGCGGAAGCCAAGGCTGCCGCTGAAGCTGCTGCCGCCGCTGAAGCTGCCGCTGCCGCCGAAGCCACTGCCGCCGACGCTGCCGACGAGGCTCCCGCTGCCGCCGACGCCTGAGGCTCCGCCCCATGGCCGGGGCTGACACCCTCAACACATTTCAGATCGACCTGCCCGACCGGGACGCCGCCCTGGCCCTGGCCGGTGAGGCCGAATCCACCCTGCATCGCCTCGAAGCGCTCACCGGCGCCTCACTGGTGCTGCGGGGTTTGTGTTTGCAACTGCGCGGGCGGCCGAACCAACTCGAGCGGGCCGCCGGACTGGTGGAGCTGCTGCGCCCCCTGTGGCAGGAGGGCCAGGCCATCACCCAGGTGGATGTGCAGACCGCCCTCACCGCCCTCGACACGGGCCGCGGCGAGGAGCACCAACAGCTGGGCCAACAGGTGCTGGCCCGCAGCCAGAGCGGCAAGCTGTTGCGCCCCCGCACCCTCAAGCAGCGGGCTTACGTGGAGGCCATCGAACGCCACGACCTCACCTTGGCCCTCGGCCCCGCCGGCACCGGCAAAACCTTCCTGGCGGCGGTGCAGGCGGTGCGGGCCCTGCAGGAACGGCGCGTGGAGCGGTTGATCCTGACGCGCCCCGCCGTGGAGGCGGGCGAACGGCTGGGGTTCCTGCCGGGCGACCTGCAGCAGAAGGTGGACCCCTACCTGCGGCCGCTCTACGACGCCCTGCACACCCTGCTGGGACAGGAACGCACCACGGCCCTGATCGAAAAAAACGTGATCGAGGTGGCCCCCCTGGCCTACATGCGCGGCCGCACCCTGGCGGATGCCTTCGTGATCCTCGATGAGGCCCAGAACACCACCCCCGCCCAAATGCGCATGGTGCTCACCCGCCTGGGGGAGGGGTCGCGCATGGTGGTCACGGGCGACCCCACCCAGATCGACCTGCCCCCCAACCAGCTCAGCGGCCTGATCGAAGCGGCCCAAGTGCTGGAGGGGGTGGAGGGGGTAGCCATCTGCCAGCTCACCGCCGCCGATGTGGTGCGCCACCCGCTGGTGCAGCGGTTGGTGAACGCCTATGCCCACCGCGACGACGCCCGCCAAGCCCCCCGGCCCCGATAGGGGGATCCGCACCCAACGGAGCCGGGGGCATCCCCCGCAACCGCAAAACCGCTGGCAGGATGTGGGGAGTCTTCCCCCCCTGTGCCATGCCGGCCAGCAGCAATTTCCAGGAGGCCATCCGCGAGGCGCAATCCGGCGCCCTGGTGGGCCCCAATGTGGTGAACAAGGCCCTGCCCTTCGTGGGCGGCGGCATGGTTCTCACCGCCGGTGGCGTGATGGGCGGTCTGGCCCTGATGGCCAGCAACCCCGCCGGCTTCATGCCCCTGTTCTGGGTGGCCCTGATCGGCAACTTCGTGCTGTTCTTCGTGGCCCAAAACGTGGCCATGAAGGGCAACAACAGCACTGCCCTGCCGCTGCTCACCGCCTACAGCCTGCTCACCGGCTTCACCCTGAGCGGCCTGGTGGCGTTGGCGATCGGCACCGCCGGCATCGGCGCCATCGGCACCGCCGCCCTGGCCACCGGCATCACCTTCGTGGCCGCCTCCGTGATGGGGCGCCGCATGAGCGACAGCGTCGGCCAGGCCCTCAGCGGCGCGGTGGGGCTGGGCATCCTCGGCCTGGTGATCGCCATGCTGGTTCAGATCGTCGGCAGCCTGTTCGTGCCGGGCTTCGGCGGCGGCGGCTTCGAGCTGCTGATCGCTGGCTTCGGCACCGTGCTGTTCGTGGGCATGGCCTTCGTGGACTTCTACACGATGCCCCGCACCTACAGCGACGACCAATACCTGGCCGGCGCCCTGGGGATGTACCTCACCTACATCAACCTGTTCATCTTCATCCTGCGGCTGATCATTGCCCTCAACGGCGGCGGCCGCCGCGAGTGAGCGCAGCCCCGGGCACTGCATCAGCACCCCCGCTCAGCACCCCCTCCGGGGGGTGCTTTTTTTGTG
>JBIKKZ010000159.1:0-4558 GCA_044360095.1 Vulcanococcus sp.
CTCAAGGTGGCCGGCGGCAAGTGCATCCTCAACTCCACCAACTACGAAGACGGCGATGAGCGCTTCTTCAAAGTGTTGGAGCTGGCCCGCAGCTATGGCGCCGGCGTGGTGGTGGGCACGATCGATGAGCAGGGCATGGCCCGCACCGCCACGCGCAAGCTGGCGATTGCCCAGCGGGCCTACCGCGATGCCGTCGAATTCGGCATTCCGGCCCATGAGATTTTCTACGACCCCCTGGCCCTGCCCATCTCCACCGGCATCGAAGAGGACCGTGAAAACGGCCTGGCCACGGTGCAGGCGATCCGCATGATCCGTGAGCAGTTGCCCGGCGTGCACGTGGTGCTGGGGGTGAGCAACGTGAGCTTCGGGCTTTCACCGGCGGCGCGGATCGTGCTGAATTCGGTGTTCCTGCACGACTGCTGCGAGGCGGGCATGGACGCCGCCATCGTCAGTCCGGCCAAGATTCTTCCCCTCGCCAAAATCAGCCCCGAGCATCAACAGGTCTGCCGTGACCTGATCCACGACCAGCGCCGCTTCGAGAACGGCGTCTGCGTCTACGACCCGCTCACCGAGCTAACCCAACTGTTTGAAGGGGTCTCCGCCAAGGAGGCCCGAGCCTCCGGCCCCTCCCTCGATCAGCTGCCGATTGAGGAACGCCTCAAGCAACACATCATCGATGGCGAGCGCATTGGCCTGGATGCAGCGCTGACCATCGCCCTCGAGCGCTACAAACCCCTGGAGATCATCAACACCTTCCTGCTCGATGGCATGAAGGTGGTGGGTGAGTTGTTTGGCTCCGGCCAGATGCAATTGCCCTTCGTGCTACAGAGCGCCGAAACCATGAAGGCGGCGGTTGCACAGCTGGAGCCGCTGATGGACAAGGTGGAGGGGGAGAGCAACGCCAAGGCCAAATTCCTGATCGCCACCGTGAAGGGTGACGTTCATGACATCGGCAAAAACCTGGTGGACATCATCCTCACCAACAACGGCTACGAGGTGATCAACCTTGGCATCAAACAGCCGGTGGAAGCCATCATCGAAGCCCAGCAAACGCACCAGGCCGACTGCATTGCGATGAGCGGCCTGCTGGTGAAATCCACCGCGTTCATGAAGGACAACCTTGAAGCCTTCAACGAGGCCGGCATCGACGTGCCCGTGATCCTGGGCGGTGCAGCGTTGACCCCCCGGTTTGTCAACAAGGACTGCCGTGAGGTGTACCGGGGGCAGGTGATCTACGGCCGTGATGCGTTCGCCGACCTTCGCTTCATGGATGCCCTGGTGACGGCCCGGGAGGCGGGCACCTGGAGCAACCGCGAGGGGTTCCTCGACGGGGCACCGGACGGGTTGGGGTTGGAGCAGGCCGGCGGCGGAGATGCTGCTTCTGACACGGTGGCGCCGGCGGAGCCCAGCACGCAGACCGATTCAGGCCAGTCCAACCAATCGCAGCCCACCGACACGCAGCCCAATGACAGCCGCTCCGAGCAGGTGCCCCAGGAGCCGGCCCTGGAGCCCCCCTTCTGGGGCAGCCGCGTTCTTGATGAGCACAGCATTCCGCTGCAAGAGGTGTTTGCTTACCTCGATCGCAACGCCCTGTTCGCCGGCCAGTGGCAACTGCGCAAGGCCCAGGGGCAATCCCGCGACGACTACGAGGCCATGCTGGCGGCCAAGGCGGAACCGGTGTTGCAGCAGTGGATCGACCGCTGCCTCAGCGACGCCCTGCTGACGCCGCGGGTGGCCTACGGCTATTTCCCCTGTGGCCGCCAGGGCAACAGCGTGCTGGTGTTCGACCCGGAGCAGCCGCAACGGCTGCTGGGGCACTTTGACCTGCCTCGCCAGCGATCCGGTAACCGCTACTGCATTGCCGATTTCTACCGCGACCTGGAGACCGGTGTCGACGGATCCCCACGCCCCACGGATGTGTTGCCCATGCAGGCGGTGACGATGGGCGAAGCCGCCACCCGAATGGCCCAGCAGCTGTTCCAGAGCGACCAGTACAGCGACTACCTGTATTTCCATGGCTTGGGGGTGCAAATGGCGGAGGCCCTGGCGGAATGGGTCCACGCCCGCATCCGCCGTGAACTGGGCCATCCGGATCCCGCCGGCATGCCCCTGCGGGATGTGCTGGCCCAGCGTTACCGTGGCAGCCGCTACTCCTTTGGCTATCCCGCCTGCCCCACCGTGGGCGATTCACGCCAACAGCTCCTCTGGCTTGGGGCTGACCGCATCGGCCTGTCGATGGACGACAGCGATCAGTTGGAGCCGGAGCAGAGCACCACAGCCTTGGTGGCCCTCCACAGCCAGGCCCGCTACTTCGCCGCTTAGGCGCCTGCCTAGGCTCATCCGGCACCGAACCCCTGAATCCATGGCCATTGCCGGTCCCGGTGGCGTCGACGACGCCATTGCTGCAGGCCTCGACCTCGATGGCACCCCCATCCCTGTGGAGATGCTCAGCCTCTACAACGAGGTGATGGACCTGGAAAGCCAGCGGGCCCGCAGTGGGGTCAAAAAATCGATGCGCAACCGGGTCGTGAAGACCGGCTCCAAGCATTTCGACCAACAGACCCTCGACGCACGCCTTCAGGCGGCAGGGTGGGAGGGGCTGAAGGCCAAGGAAATCGCCTTCTTCTACGGGGCCTGATCAGCTGCAGAGGTCCTCGAGGGTCTCGATCACCTCCTGTTGAAAGTCCTCGAGGTCGGTGGAGTCGGAGAGGTCAACCCCTTCGCCGGCGGCGTTTTGCGCCAGCTCCTGGAAGTGGAAGGCCCCTTCGCCATTGGCCAGGAACTCGATCGCCGAGCTCTCGCCGCTCTCCTTGAAGGCATCGCAAAGGGCCAGGAAGGCGGCGTCTTCGGTGAAGTCCCAGCTCATGTAGGGGGGTCTGCTGAAAGACCTTTAACGCCTGCCCCCCAGGTTCCGTCAACTGTCTGATCGCGTTTTGTGCCAGTCCGTCGTCAGACTGCCCGTCCAACCAGGCCTGAGAGGCCTGCTTTGCCTGCACCGCGACGCCATGGCAGCGCTGAATGTTCTGGGGGAACCCCTGCAGCTGTGCAGCTGTGACCCGATGACCGGCTGGTACCGCGATGGGCTCTGCCGCACCGACGGGGCTGACCTGGGGCGCCACACCGTCTGCTGCGAGGTGGACGAGCGCTTTCTCGCCTACACCCGCGCCCAGGGCAACGACCTCAGCACCCCCGCTCCGCACTACGGCTTTCCGGGCCTCAAGCCCGGAGACCACTGGTGTGTGTGCGCCAGCCGTTGGTTGGAGGCCTACGAGGACGGCATGGCGCCGCTGGTGCGGCTGGAGGCCTGCGAGCAATCCACCCTGGCCCTGATCCCCCTGGAGGTGCTCAAGGCCCACGCCTCCTCTGCCGCATGATGGCCCCATGGGTCTGCAGATTGCGGTCATCGGCATGGGGGCCTGGGGCTCCACCCTGGCCGGCCTGTTTGCCCAGCAGGGCCACGTGGTTAGCGGTTGGAGCCGCTCCAGTGGCACGGACCCCGCTGCCCTGCTGAGCGACGTTGATCTGGCGGTGGTGGCCCTCTCCATGGCTGGGGTGGAGGCCTTGGCCCCCACCCTGGCCGCGCGATGGCCGCAAGGACTGCCGCTGCTCAGTTGCACCAAGGGCATCAACCTGGAACAGCGCTGCACCCCGGGTCAGTTGTGGCTGCACCGGAATCCGCAGCTGCCCCTGCTGGTGCTGAGTGGCCCCAACCTGGCCAGCGAATTGGCCGCCGGTCTGCCAGCCGCCAGCGTTCTCGCCTGCCATGACCACGAGTTGGCGCGCCATTGGCAACATCAGCTGAGCAGCGACCGGCTGCGGCTGTACAGCAACCAGGACCCGGTGGGCACCGAGGTGGCCGGTGCCCTCAAAAACGTGATCGCGATCGCCGCCGGCATCTGTGATGGCCTGCAGCTGGGGGCCAACGCCAAGGCCTCGCTGCTCTGCCGCGGGCTGGTGGAAATGGGGGTGGTGATTCAGGGGTTGGGTGGCCATCCCGCCAGCCTCTATGGCCTGGCGGGGCTCGGTGACCTGCTGGCCACCGCCACAAGCCCGCTGAGCCGCAATTACCGCTTCGGGTTGGCCCTGGCGGAGGGCAACAGCCGCACCCAGGCCCTCCAGCAGGTGGGGGCCACCGTGGAGGGTGCCGCTACAGCAGAGGCGGTGCTGGCCCTGGGGGTGGAGCACCACTGGCACCTCCCCATCTGCCATGAGGTGGTGGACGTGATGGAGGGCCGCATCGGTGCAGCAGCGGCGGTGCGGCGCCTGATGGAGCGTCACCTCAAGGCTGAGGAGCTGCCGCGCTAGCCATGGCCCCCACTGCGGCGCTGCTGATCGAAGCCTTCACCCACGAACCGCTGCAGGGCAATGGGGCCGGGGTGGTGCTCCTGAAGGCTCCGGCCAAGGCCGCCTGGATGCAGGCCGTGGCCGGCAGCCTGCGCCAATCGGAAACGGCCTTCCTCTGGCGTGATGGCTCCGGCAGCTGGCGCCTGCGCTGGTTCACCCCCAGTTGTGAGGTGCCCCTCTGCGGCCACGCCACCCTGGCGGCCACCCTGGGGCT
>JBIKKZ010000160.1:0-4555 GCA_044360095.1 Vulcanococcus sp.
TCGTTGGTGTGGTGGTCGTCGATGTGGGTGTCGCCCACGGCGTTCACCTCCAGATCGATCAGCCCATGGCTGCTGATCTGGTGGAGCATGTGATCGAGGAACGGCACGCCGGTGCTGGCCTGGCAGCGGCCCGTGCCGTCGAGGTCCAGCCGAACCCGCACATCGGTTTCGCCCGTAACACGGTGGATCTCACCGATGCGCATCGACCCAGGCTCCGCGAAACAAACCTCTGGGTCCAGTGTGCCGCTCACATGCCAGTGATGCAGTAGCCGGCATCCACATAGATCACCTGACCGGTGATGCCTGAGGCCAGGGGACTGGCCAGGAAAGCGGCAGTGCCGCCTACTTCGTCCTGGGTGACGGTGCGGCGCAGGGGCGCCTTCTCCTCCACGTTGTGGATCATGTCGAGGATCCCGCCGATGGCGGAGCTGGCCAGGGTGCGGATCGGGCCGGCGCTGATGGCATTCAC
Source organism: Vulcanococcus sp. (assembly GCA_044360095.1). Taxonomy (GTDB): domain Bacteria; phylum Cyanobacteriota; class Cyanobacteriia; order PCC-6307; family Cyanobiaceae; genus Vulcanococcus. Next base: position 470 of record JBIKKZ010000160.1, read on the forward strand.
CCGCACCTGCTTCTCGCCCCCCAGCTCAGCGGCCAGGTAGCGCACGGAAGCCTCCAGGGCCGCCTTGGCCACGCCCATCACGTTGTAGTTGGGGATCGCACGCTCAGCCCCCAGATAGCTGAGGGTGATCACGCTGGCCCCCTCGTTGAACAGGGGCTTGGCGTAGCGGCACAGCGGCGCCAGCGAATAGGCGCTCACCTCCAGAGCCCGACCGAAGCCCTCGGGAGAGATGGCGGAGTAATCGCCGATCAGCTCGTCCTTGCCGGCGTAGGCCAGGCAGTGCACCAACACATCGATCGAGCCCCACTGCTGCTTGACCTGGTTAAACACCGCCTCGATCTGGGCTGGGTCCTGCACATTCAGGGGCTCAAACAGGGAGGGGGCCAGGGGGGCGGTGAGGTCGCGCACCTTGCCTTCAAAGCGGCCCTTCTCATCGGGCAGGTAGGTGACCCCCAGCTCAGCGCCGGCGGCATGCAGCTGTTGGGCGATGCCCCAGGCGATCGATTTGTTGTTGGCGATGCCCGTCACCAGGGCCTTCTTGCCGCGCAGATCGAGAAGCATGGGGGTGGTGCGCCGCCGGGGCGCTGTAGTGCAATCGCAGGATTCTCCCCCAACCCGCGCCACCAGTCGCCGCAGCGCCAGGATCGGGCCAAACCGCCTGTGCCCGTGGTGCCGCCGCCGCTGCCCTCAGCTCCACTGCCCTGGGGGAAGCAGCCGGGTGACATGCCGCGGCAATTCGCCAGCCGCAGCGACCTGGAACAGCAGCTGCGGCAGCTGTTTCCCCACGCGGAAGGGGGGCTCAGCCCCATCGAAGGGGGCCGCAACCGGGCCGAAGAGCTGCTGGGCCGCATCCAGCCCCACCGCTACGGCAAGGGGCGCAATTTCCTCGATGGGCCCGTGACCCGGCTGTCGCCCTACATCCGCCACGGGGTGCTCAGCCTGGCGGAGGTGCGCGATGCCGTGTTCCGCCGCACCCAGCAGCGGCAGGCCAGCGAGAAGCTGATCAATGAACTGGGCTGGCGGGATTACTGGCAGCGGCTCTGGCGACGCCTCGGGGAGGGCATCTGGCACAACCAGGAACCCCTCAAAACCGGCCATGCCGCCGCCAGCTACGCCGACGCGTTGCCCGTCGACATCGCTTCAGGCAGAACCGGCCTGGCCTGCATGGATGGCTTCATCGCCGAGCTGCACAGCAGCGGCTGGCTGCACAACCACGCCCGGATGTGGCTGGCGAGCTACCTGGTGCACTGGCGGCGCGTGCGCTGGCAAACGGGGGCCCGCTGGTTTCTACGCCACCTGCTGGATGGCGACCCCGCCAGCAACAACCTCAGCTGGCAATGGGTGGCCAGCACCTTCAGCCACAAACCCTACGTGTTCAACCGCAGCAACCTGGAGCGCTACAGCGACGGCCGCTACTGCGCCATCTGCCAGCACCGGGATGGGGGCTGCCCGTTTGAGGCCAGCTACGAGGAGCTGGCCACCCGGCTGTTTCCAGGCGTCGAACCCAGCGGGGGCCTTTGAACCATGCAGCACCCGATCCTTTGGATCCACGGCGAGGCCCTCGGCCCCAGCAACCCGGCCCTGCAGGCCCATCCCGGCCGGCCGGCGGTGTTCGTGTTCGACACGGCCCTGCTGGAGGGCGCCGCGCCCGCGGCGGCCCTCAGCCTCAAGCGGATTGGCTTTCTCTACGAATGCCTGCTGGAGCTGCCGGTGACCCTCCGCCAGGGGGATGTGGCTGAGCAGGTGCTGGCCTTCGCCCAGGCCCACGGGGCCGACGGCATCGTGACCAGCGCCGCCACCGACCCCCGCTTCAGCGCCATCTGTCTGCAACTGGAGCCCCACATGCCCCTGCAGGTGCTCGAACCCGAACCCTTCGTGGAGCTGGAGGGCCCCGTGGATCTGGGGCGCTTCAGCCGCTACTGGCGGCGCGCCGAACCGGCGGTGTGGCGCCTCTGGCCTGGGGGCTAAGGCGCCTGGCTGCCCCTGAGCAGCTCGTCCTCCTGCTGACGCACCTCTGAAGCGGGCGGCAGCAGGTCTTGCTCCTCCACCAGCGGGAAGGTCTGCACCCGGATCTCCCGGGCATTGCGGGGCGGTTCGCTCCACTGCCAGCGGGCCTTGGGCGCCCGGGCGGCGCAGAGGGCCTGCAGTTCGCGGCGCAGGGCGCGGCGCACGTCTTGGCGGGCGACGGCTTCAAAGAATTCGGCGCGCGTCGCCAACCCGGAGCTGAAGGGGGCGCTGCCATTGCCGTTAAACAGCCGGGCCGGATCTGCCAACCAACGCGGGCGGCAGACCGCCGCCTGGGTGGTATCGGTTTCCAGCCACAGGTGCAGGCCGTAGCCGTCGGGCTGGCTCACGATCGCCAGGCCGTCGTGGGGCTGGGCGCGCGGCAGCGGATAGATGGCCCAGCTGGCGCGCCGATGGGCCGGCACGCAAGCCGTGAGCAGCAGCAGCGCCAGCGGCGCCCCCCATCCCCACTTCACCGGCAACGGTTCACGGCAACAGAATTCGGCGCATCCTGCCCCAGCCACCCGGCTTCCACCGTCATGGTGCTCACCGCCTCGGAAATGCTGCCGCTGGCCACACCCCTGCCGGCCTTTGCGCTGCAGCAGGTGTGGGGTGCCAATGGCCCCATGGGCAGTGCCGAGGCCGGGGTGCTGTGGAGCAGCAGCGGCCTCAATCAGCGGCCCGTGCTGGTGCTGTTTCTGTGCGCCCACTGCCCCTTCGTAAAGCACATCGAACCGGAGTTGGGGCGACTGGAGCGCGACTACGGCGACCGGATTCAGATCCTGGCCATCTCCAGCAACAGCACCCTTACCCACCCCCAGGACGCCCCCCCTGGCCTGCGAGAGCAGGCGGAACGCAACCACTGGCACTTCCCCTATCTGTTTGATTCCAGCCAGGCGGTGGCCCGGACCTTCCAGGCGGCCTGCACGCCCGACCTCTACCTGTTTGATGCCAGCCACCGGCTGGCGTATCGCGGCCAACTCGATGGCAGCCGGCCCGGCAACGACCAACCCCTCAATGGCCGCGACCTGCGCGGGGCCATTGAGGCCCTGCTCCAGGGCAAAACCATCGATCCGGATCAGCGCCCCTCGATTGGCTGCAACATCAAATGGCATCCCGAGCGAGATCGGGGAACCGAACAGGGGCCTTAAGGTTGCCTTCATGCAGGTGCCCCCCTTCAGCCTCAGCGAGCAGCTCGATCAACTCGGAGAGCAGCTCGATGCCGCCGTTCTGCAGGTGTTACGCAGCGGCCAGTACATCGGTGGAGGGGTGATCTCCGCCTTTGAGCAGGCCTTTGCCAGCAGCACCGCCTGTCCTTACGCCATCGGCTGCAACAGCGGCACCGATGCCCTGATCCTCGCCCTGCGCGGCCTGGGTATCGGCCCTGGCGATGAGGTGATTACCTGCTCGTTCAGCTTTTTCGCCACCGCCGAAGCGATCAGCGCCGTGGGCGCCACGCCGGTGTTTGTGGATGTGGAGGAGAGCTCCTATCTGATCAATCTCGATCAACTGGAGGCGGCGATCACCCCGGCCACCAAGGCGCTACTGCCGGTGCACCTGTTCGGCCGCCCGGTGGACATGGAGCGGGTGTGCGCCATCGCCCAGCGCCACGGCCTCAAGGTGGTGGAAGACTGCGCCCAGGCCAGCGGCGCCAGCTGGGCCGGCCGGCCCGTGGGCAGCTGGGGTGACGTGGGCTGCTTCAGCTTCTTCCCCACCAAAAACCTCGGGGGTGCCGGCGATGGCGGTGCCGTGACCTGCCGCGATCAGGCCCTGGCCCAACGCATGCGCGAGCTGGCGGTGCACGGCATGCCGCGGCGCTACCTGCACACCGAGCTCGGCTACAACAGCCGCCTCGACGCCATCCAGGCAGCAGTGCTCAACGTGAAGCTGCCGTTGCTGAACCAGTGGGTGCAACGGCGCCAAACCATTGCCGCCACCTACCGCCAGGGCTTGAACAGCGCCCAAACCATCGCCCTGCCGGAAGCGGGTCCCGCAGGGCACAGCTGGAACCAGTTCGTGGTGCGCGTACCCTCCTGCAGCCCACAGCCGGCCTGCAGCACTGGTAGCGGCCAACCCGCTTGC